>CAMDRY010000059.1 GCA_945906975.1 Bordetella parapertussis
GGAAGTTCTCAAGGTCAAGGGCAATACGCTCTATACCGTCACGCCCGATACGCAGTTGTCGGACGCTGTCATCAGCATGTCCGACCACGATATCGGCTCGGTGGTGGTGATGCAAAGCGGAAAACTTGTCGGCATGCTGACGTTTCGAGAGGTCATCGGGATGCTCGCTAAGCGTCAAAAGGAAAGGCGCATCGGACCGACGCCGCCCATTGCCGAGTTCAAGGTGAGCGAGGCGATGCAAAGCGAGCCTGTGACGACTGATCCGTCCATGGACGTCGACGAATTGCGCAGCGTGATGCTCAAGCATCACGCCCGTTATGTGCCCGTTCTCGATGGCGAAGTCCTGCTCGGCGTGATTTCCTTTCACGATGTCGCGAAAGCCGTGCTTGAAGAAAAAAATTTCGAAAACAAGATGCTCAAGGCCTACATCAAAGATTGGCCTGAGCCGGAGAAAGCCTGAGCACGGTCTGCGGCATGCTCGGAATGGGCTTGAGTTCGCCGCGCGGCAGCATGTTCTGTTTGCGTTTGTGCAGGCTGTTCGCCCTGTCGGTCGCAGCCCTGGTTTTTCCAATGGCCGCGATGGGGCAGGATTTTCCGGGCAAAGCGGTGACGCTGATCGTTCCGTGGCCGGCTGGTGGTTCCACGGACCTCGCCATGCGTGCGCTGGCGGAGGCGACACAAAAATATCTGGGCCAGAATATCGTCATAGAGAACAAGCCTGGCGGAGGAGGCACGCTCGGGCCCGGCATCATGGCGCAATCTGCGCGACCGGATGGCTACACCGTGTCACAGGCACCTCTTGGCTTGTATCGCATTCCACACATGCAAAAAGTGTCATTTGATCCGCAAAAGGACTTTACCTACATCATCAACCTCACTGGTTATACCTTTGGCTTTGTCGTGCGGGCCGACGCGCCATGGAAGACGTTTCGCGAGTTTCTTGATTTCGCCAAGGCTAATCCGGGCAAAGTCAATTACGGCTCCACCGGTACCGGTACCTCGCCGCACCTGATCATGGAAATGATAGGGGCCAAGGAGGGCATTGAGTGGACGCATGTGCCTTTCAAGGGTAACGCCGATGGCACATCTGCTCTGATGGGGGGGCACATTATGGGTATGTCGGACGCCACCGGCTGGGGCCCGCATGTTGATGCAGGGCGTTTTCGCTTGCTCGTGACCTTTGGCGCCAACCGTACCAAGCGCTGGCCGGCCGCGCCCACCGCCAGTGAAATGGGGCTTGGCATTGTGGCGAACTCCCCTTACGGTCTGGTGGGCCCCAGGGGCATGGATCCCCGTGTTGTGAGAACCTTGCACGATGCCTTCAAGAAAGGGCTTGAAGATCCGCTTCATCTGCGTGCGGTCGAAAAATACGATCAAGAAATCTTTTATATGGGATCGGAGGACTATGCCAAATGGGCCGCCGAGACTTTTCGGGAAGAGCGAAAACTTATCGAGCGTCTGGGCTTGCTGGCAAAATAGCCGGCCCTTATCCGCGTTTTCAAAGGCGGGTGAATTCAGGCGAGGCGATCAGACATATGGCGCAAGGTGGTCAGTTCAGTTTGTTGGCGCAGCGACGCTTCGCACCGTTTTTTCTCACCCAGTTCCTGGGCGCCGGCAACGACAGTTTATTTAAATTTGCGCTGACGGTATTGGCTACCTATAGCGCGACCGAGTGGGGTGAACTCGATCCGCGCTCGGCCGGTGCGGTGATTGGCGGAATTTTCATCCTGCCCTTTGTGTTGTTCTCGGCCACTGCGGGCCAGTTCGCCGACAAATACGAAAAATCGGCGCTAATGCGCTTCGTTAAAAACCTCGAAATCGTCGTTATGGTCGCAGTAGCTGCGGGTTTCGTTTGGAAAATCGTCTGGCTGCCTTTTGTCGGTGTGTTCCTTATGGGGCTGCACTCGACCCTGTTCGGACCGGTGAAGTACGCGTATTTGCCGCAGCATCTGAGCGAGGAAGAACTGACCGGCGGCAATGGCTTGGTCGAATCGGGTACCTTTGTGGCAATACTGCTTGGCACCATGCTGGGGGGCCTGATGGCTGCATTGCCCGGGGTGGGGCCCGGTTACGTCGCAGTCGTATCGGTCGCGCTTGCGGTGCTGGGGCGCATCGCGGCCGCATATGTGCCCGAATCGCCACCGTCGGATCCGGGCCTTAGAATTAACTGGAATCCGCTTACGGAGACGCGCGATAACCTGCGCTTGGCGCGATCCCAAAGCGAGGTTTTTCTCGCCATGCTTGGGATTTCCTGGCTTTGGTTTTTTGGATCTGTTTTTCTCACGTCGTTCAGCGGACTCGCCAAGGGCGTGCTTGGGGGCGACCATGGCGTCGTAAGCTTGCTGCTCGCGGTATTTTCTGTCGGAATCGGCGTGGGATCGCTGCTTTGCGAGCGTCTGTCGGGACACAAGGTGGAGATGGGGTTGGTCCCCTTTGGTGCGATCGGCATGACAGTGTTCGCGGTCGACCTCTACTTCACCCTGGACGGATGGAGCGCAGGCGCGGAGTTGGTCGGTGTCTGGACATTCATTGGCGCCGCGTATCACTGGCGGGTACTGGGTGATTTGTTCCTGCTGGCGATGTTCGGGGGCTTTTACAGCGTGCCCTTGTACGCCTTGATACAGAGTCGCTGTGAGCCGCATCATCGCGCGCGTATTGTCGCTGCGAACAACATACTCAACGCTCTTTATATGGTGGCGGCATCGCTGATGGCCGCGGCGCTGCTTGCCGCTGGCGCATCGCTGCCACAGCTTTTCCTGCTCACGGCAATGCTCAATGTGGTGTCCGGCTTCTATCTGTTCAGCCGGGCGCCCCAGTTTTTGACACGGTTCGTTACCTGGTTGCGCCTGCGCTGAGCAGAGGCGGTTGTTCAGCGTTGTTTGTCCCAAACGTATCTTACAAGGCGCTGCCAGCGTGATGCGGGTTGGCGATGGCTGTCCCGCAGTTTCTTGGCCATGGCATCGCGTTCCACGCTTTTGCGGACTTGCTTGTGGATCTGACGCAGGCTCAGTCCGCCGGGACCCTTGAGCTTGTCTGGATCGTTCTCTGGCATGGGGGTGTTTTAGAGGTAAATCAGCCCCTCATGCTACACTTCTGAGACTTTTTTTGGCATAAAGACGACACAATCATGTCAGGCAATACGCTGGGTAAATTGTTTTGCGTGACCTCGTTTGGCGAGTCCCATGGGCCTGCGTTGGGCGGGGTGGTTGACGGTTGCCCACCCGGAATGGCCCTGACTGAGGCCGATATCCAGAAGGAACTTGACAGGCGCAAGCCGGGAACGTCGCGACACGTGACCCAGCGTCAGGAATCGGATCGTATTGAACTGCTTTCAGGCGTATTTGAGGGCCGGACGACAGGCACGTCGATCGGTTTTATCATTCGCAATGAAGACCAACGTTCCAAGGACTATAGTGCGATCGCAGAGACATTTCGCCCGGGGCACGCGGATTACACCTACTGGCAAAAATATGGTTTGCGTGATTATCGCGGTGGCGGCCGGTCCTCGGCGCGCGAAACGGCAGTGCGCGTTGCGGCCGGTGCCATTGCCAGAAAGTGGCTGTTTGAGCGCTACGGCGTCGTCATCAGGGGGCGTTTGTCGCAAATTGGTCCGCACGAGCTTGCGCTGAAGTCCTGGGATGCCGTTGGGCAAAACCCGTTTTTTTCCGCCGACCCGGACATAGTGCCAAAACTTGAAGATTACATGGACGAACTTCGCCGGGCCGGTGATTCGTGCGGGGCCAAAGTTACGGTTGTGGCCGAGGGCGTGCCCGTCGGCTGGGGCGAACCGGTATACGACCGCCTTGACGCCGATCTGGCCTACGCGATGATGGGTATCAACGCGGTAAAAGGCGTGGAAATAGGCGCTGGATTTTCCGCCATTGAGCAACGCGGCAGTGAGCATGGCGATGAAATGACACCGGACGGGTTTCTTTCCAATCACGCCGGTGGTGTGCTCGGGGGTATCTCGACAGGGCAGGACCTTGTGGTTCACGTTGCGCTCAAGCCCACATCGTCCATCCGGTTGCCGCGCCGTTCGATCAACAAGCGTGGCGAACCGGTCACGGTCGAGACCACGGGGCGCCACGATCCTTGCGTGGGTATTCGCGCGACACCCATTGCCGAGGCGATGCTTGCCATTGTGTTGATGGATCACGCCTTGCGTCACCGCGCGCAATGCGCCGATGTGCATTCTTTGACCAAGCCGATCCCCGGCGCGGTCGCCTGACCGGTTTTCCCGGCACTTCCTCACCAAAACGCAGGGGGTGCATTTCTGGCAGTCTGTTGGAGACAAGCATTCTTCCGAGGGGCTATTTCCCCGGGTTGCCTGATTGCTCAGCGTGGGCTCTCAGCAGCCGTAAGGTCGGGTCTGAATCGGATTCCTCTTGCACGCTTTTCCCGTGGCGCTGCCATAGTGCCAGCGCGTTGGCCCGGTCGCCGAGGCTGAGGTGGCCGGTCATGGCGCTGGTCAGCAGGTAGTGTCGGTGGCCGCGCGGCAGCGTGAAGGTCTGCTCCAGCAAGGACTCCCCGACTGCTGCCATCTTTTTGGCATCGCGGGCGCCGATCGCAGAAAACAATTCAATCCAGCGCCGATATTCAGCGGGTAATTTGCCGTAACACGGTGTCGCTTCCAGTTTTTGCCATATCTTCTGCGAGTATGCGCGTGTGAGCCACGGGTTCACGAGGCGCGCTACTTCGTAAAGACTGTGGAACCAGATATCAAAGCGTTGCGGATCGTGGCATTCGAAGCCGCGAAGCCGGGTCAGTTCGAGGTCTTTTTGCAGTACGCGGGGCAGCCCGACCGGTTCCGGCGTCTTGGCGCCGGTATAGAAGTCGTGGGCGTAATGGGCGCGCCGGGACAGTTCGATGCGGTTCATGAACTCTTCGCCTTGGTGCGAGGGCGCGCTGCGCTCTGGACGGTCCTCAAGCATGGGCAGTGCAGGCACACCGCCGTTGCCGAAGTTCACAAACTGACGCGCATCTGATTGCAGGAAACGGAATTTCGCTGCGTGGGTGTCAAGGTAAGGATAGTAGTCGGAATTGGCCGGAGAATTGAAGCTATGAAAATACGGCTCCAGCACGGCACGCCCGCCAATGCGGCGCAGTTCCACGTCGCCAAGATTACGCACGTGCACGCGTGCCAGTTCCTGCGACAGACCGGGAATCTTTGTGACATCGGTGAGCGGACGGGAGAGTGTGGTTTTGTCGCCCGCAACGATCAGCAGATCCGAATCGTTGGCGGCATAGATGACGTAGTCCTCGAAGTTTTCCCCCAGCGCCTTCATCACCGATGCCAGCAAAGATAAGTCGGTCTCGTACATTTGCAGCCATTGCACCAGCACGCCACCCTGATTGAGGTAGCGTTTGGAAAGTCGGTAAAACTCCGTGGTGAATAAGCTGGCGACGCCGCTGACCCAGGGATTGGACGGTTCCGAGACGATGATGTCGTAGCGGACGTTACGCAAGGAAAACGCTGTTTTGGCGTCGTCGAAAATCAGGCGGCTGCGCGGGTCTGCCCATACCGAGCCGTTGCGGGCGGAGAAATACCGCGAGGCCTCGGCCATGGCCGGTTCGATCTCGACCGTATCGAGCGCCTCAAGTTTGAGGTTTGATAAAAGTGTGTGACTGGTGAGCCCGGTACCCACGCCAATGACCGCGGCGCGTTTTGCATCGGGTTTGTAGGCCAGGGGTATGGCGCCGGTCATCACCATGGTGATTTCATCCGAAATGCGCTCGCCCGGGTTGAGGTTTATTGCACCGTCGGATTTGCCGTTGGTGCGAAGCGACAGACCTTCCTGAAACTGCATCAGGCTGACTGAAGTTGTTTTCCCATCTTTGTAAAACACCACTTGCGCGCTTTCGGGTCCGTACACGTCGCCGCGACGAAAAACTCCGGAGGCCATTTTGTAAAGATCCAGATTGAACAGGGTGAGGGACAGGCAAAGACCCAGGGTGGCGGAGCAGGCGGCGACCCAGGGGGAGCGTTTTGCGCGGGTTTTCGCCAGCAGCGCGATGCCGAGGCACATGTCCAGAGCGGCGCCGGCGATGATCATGCCCTTAAGCCCAAGCAAAGGCATGGCGATGTGTGCCGCCAGAATGATGCCGACGATGGAGCCGATGGTGTTGGCGGCGTAGACCATACCTATGGATTTTTCGCCATGCCCTGTTTTGAGCAGTGCTGCGCTGATCAGCGGCAGTGTCATGCCGGCACAGAAGGCTGCGGGGAACATGACCGCCAGCGCAATGCTGTTGCTTGCAAGCAAAAAAAGGCTGTAGCCGGTGTCGGTTTTCCCAAGGGTCTTTACCACCTTGCCCATGAGCCCGAACATTTCGCCGTAGAGAGGTAAGGTTGCGAGAGCAAGCAGGCCCATCGCCACCTGAACAATGCCAAGGTAACGCTGAACATTGCCGATTCGGTCGATGCGGCGCTTGATCCAAATGCTGCCAGAGGCGATGCCTAGAATGAAGGCCGAGAGCATGAGTTCAAATGAGTGGGTTGAACTACCCAGCACGACAGAAAGCATGCGGATCCAGCCCACCTCATAAATGAACGAGGCGGTACCCGTCAGTGCCGCGACGCAAAGAAACAACGTACGACTGCCGCTGGCGGCAGACGGTTGCTGTTCGACGCCCATGGGTTTTTCCGGGCGAGGGAAGGCAATCCAGACGATTGCCGCTATCAGCAGGTTTAGTGCGGCCGCCGTCTGGATTGTGCCGGGCAGGCCAACGCGTTCGATCAGAAAAAATCCGGCGGCGAGCACGCCTAGAGCGGCACCGAAACTGTTGGTGAAATAAAGCATTGCCAGCGTGCCGCCTGGCTCTTCGGGTGAACGCCGGATGAGGCCGGCGCTCATCAGAGGAAAGGTCATCCCCAGCAGGATGGTCTGGGGCAGGATTAGCAGCGTGGCGAGTGTCCACTTGACCAACCCGGCGGAGAGTTCTCCTCCGGCCGCAGGCAGGATAGAGGCATAAGCGGTGTCGGTGACAGCGACAAATAGCGGATGAAAGACCAGCGCGGCAAGGCCGATCAGCGCTTCGGCAAGTGCGTAACTGCGCAACAGATTTTTCCAACCGGCCGAATAACGGCTGGCAAGCCAGGCGCCCGCACCCATGCCACCCATGAAAAGACCCAGTACCAGCGTCTGTGCGTAAGCTGCGTGTCCGAGGAAAAGTTTCAGGTAATGGGTCCAGATTGACTCGTAAATCAGCCCGGCAAAGCCCGAGAGCATGAACAGGCCAAAGAGGACGCTGCGCTGCAGGCTGGAGAGCCGGGTGGCGTGCGTTAGCGCGTGGGTGTCGGAGGACTTCAAGATTGTGCCCGGGGGAGGGAAGCGGAGCCGTTAGAATGGCGAGCTTGTTGATATGTATTTGACGTGCTTTTCGCTTTGATTTGGCGATGGACGATAGACCATGGCGCAGACTGTCCCATATTGGCGACTATCCGGCTTTTACTTCGCGTATTTCGCTTACGTAGGGGCGTTGTCGCCTTATTTTAGCTTGTATCTCCAGCACCTGGGACTGGGGGCGCTGGCGATTAGTGTATTGCTCGCGTTGCAGCAGATGATGCGGATGCTGGGGCCTAACTTGTGGGGCCGTATTGCCGATACCCGTGGTGCGCGGCTTAGCCTGCTTCGGCTTTCCATGCTCTTGATGGCGGCAAGTTTCTGTTGTTTGTTTTTTGCCGAGAGCTTTTTCGGTCTGTTTGCGGTGATGGCGATAATGAGTTTCTTCGGCAGTGCTGCAATGCCTCTGCACGAGTCGATGACCTTCATGTGGCTGAAGGACGATCCGGACCGATATGGGCCGATTCGATTGTGGGGATCGGTGGGATTCATTATTGCGGTGCTCGCGTTGGGCGGGATTCTCGATGTTGTGGACATTGACCGGCTGCTTTGGCTGGCTTTGCCGCTTGTTGGAATGGTGCTCATATTCACGTTCGCATTGCCACAGCCGGCACGGGTGGCGAAGGCGGTTGCGCGTGAGTCGCTGTGGCCGGTGTTGCGCCGGACCGAGGTATGGGCCTTGCTCCTGTCGTGCTTCCTGATGGCGGTGGCGCATGGGCCGCTCTATACATTTTTTTCGATTTATCTTTCTGGCAACGGCTACGGCAAGGGCGCCATCGGCGCGTTGTGGTCCTTGGGGGTCATGGCGGAAATTATCGTGTTCTTGGTGATGCCGCGATTGGTCAGGCGCTGGGCATTTTCCGGAATTCTTGCGGCGAGCTACATTTGTGCGGTGGTGCGTTTCCTGATGATCGGATGGGCGGTCGATTCGGTGGCGGCCATGGCGGTAGCGCAGATTCTTCACGCGGCGACCTTTGGTGCGCATCACGCCGCCTCCGTTGGCTTGATCAACGCATGGTTCCGGGATGGGCGGCAGGTGGGCGGGCAGGCGCTTTATTTGTCACTGTCCTTTGGTGCCGGGGGCATGGTCGGCGGGCTTGCATCCGGTCTTTTATGGGAGCATGCGGGGCCGTCCGCAACGTTTAGTCTCGCTGCGGCATGTGCGTTTGCCGGATTTTTGCTCATTGCTTGGCAGGGTGCGAATTTGCCGCGCGATGCGGTTTGATTACGCTGCTGATGATGAGAGCGTTTAATTATGATTTTTCGGAAAAATGTGTGGAGAGCCGGGATATGAAAAAGAATTGCTGGAAACGTAGCAGGCTCACGTTAACGTTGATGGCAGCAGCTTGGCTTTGCGCATGCCAGACTGTTCAAACCACGCAATCGGGTTCGGTCGGGGTGGACCGAAAGCAGTCGATGATGGTTTCTTCTGATCAGATCAATCAGAGTGCGGGCCAAGCGTATCGGAAGGTGCTGCAGGATGAGGGGAAAAAGGGTGCGGTGAATCACGATCCGGAGCTGGTCAAGCGCGTGCGTGCTGTGGCCACACGTCTGATCGCTGCAACCGGCAGTTTTCGAGCCGATGCGCCGGGCTGGAAATGGGAGGTCAACGTCATTTCATCCAAGGACGTCAACGCATGGTGCATGCCTGGCGGGAAAATAGCGGTCTATACCGGTCTGATCGAACGAATCAGTCCGAGCGACGATGAGCTCGCCGCTGTGATGGGGCACGAAATCGCACACGCATTACGCGAGCACGGTCGCGAGCGCGCATCTCAGGCGGCAGGCCAGTCGGTGGCCGCAAGCGTGATCGGTGCCGCTCTTGGTATCGGCAGCCTCGGAACGGATCTGAGCAGTACGGTGCTCAACATCACGTTTGGACTGCCGAACTCCCGTCTGCACGAGACAGAGGCAGATCGCATCGGCGTGGAACTGGCTGCGCGCGCCGGTTTTGATCCGCGCGCCTCGGTCATGCTGTGGCAGAAAATGGGCCAGATAAGCGGCGGGCAGCCGCCGCAATTCCTCTCCACACACCCGTCTAATGAGACGAGGCAGCAGGACCTGCAGGCTTACGCGCAGCGTGTGCTGCCCCTTTACGAGCAGGCGCGTCGCAAGTAGCGCGTATCGTGTCGCGCGAGGGGCCGACGTTCCACGCCTTCGGTTATAATTCACGTCCCTTTTTGCCGTTCTGATACGAACCAGTCCTATGGCACCGCTGACCCTTTACGACAAGCTTTGGAATAGCCACGTTGTGCACACCGACGACGGTGGCACGGCGCTACTCTACATTGACCGCCATCTTGTACATGAGGTGACTAGCGCGCAGGCGTTTGAGGGCTTGCGCCTTGCGGGACGGAAATTGTGGCGCACCGACTCGGTGGTCGCGACGGCAGACCACAACACGCCGACCGATCATTGGGACGAAGGCATCAAGGAGCCGGTTTCCAGGCTGCAGGTTGAAACACTGGACGCGAATATCAAGGAGTTCGGCGCCAAGGTGTACTTTCCATTTTTGGACAAGCGTCAGGGTATTGTTCATGTCATCGGACCGGAGCAGGGCGCAACGCTGCCGGGTATGACGGTCGTGTGCGGCGATTCGCATACCAGTACGCACGGGGCGTTTGCCTGTCTCGCGCACGGCATCGGTACATCCGAGGTCGAGCACGTGATGGCGACGCAGTGTCTGGTGCAAAAGAAAATGAAAAACATGCTGGTCGAGGTCAACGGGCCGTTGCCGCGCGGGGTCACTTCGAAAGATGTGGCGCTGGCCTTGATCCGGCAGATTGGCACGGCCGGTGGGACCGGGTGTGCAGTCGAGTTTGCCGGCAGTACCATCCGCGCGTTGTCCATGGAAGCGCGGATGACTCTTTGTAATATGGCGATTGAAGCGGGCGCGCGCGCCGGCATGGTCGCCGTTGACGATGTGACGATCAATTACCTCAAGGGACGCACGTTTGCGCCGCAGGGGGGTGCCTGGGATCACGCCGTTAGCTACTGGCGCACGCTTAAGAGCGACCCGGGTGCGAAATTCGACTTTGCCATCCAGATAGATGGCAGCAGCATCAAGCCGCTCGTAACCTGGGGAACTTCGCCCGAGATGGTCGTCAGCGTTGAGGACCGGGTGCCTGATCCTGACAAGGAAAAAGATCCGACCCGGCGAGAGGGCATGGAACGGGCGCTGGTTTACATGGGACTAAAGCCTAACACCCCGATAACGGACATCCTTGTCGACAAGGTGTTCATCGGGTCGTGCACCAACTCACGCATTGAGGATCTGCGCGATGCCGCCATGGTCGTTCGGGGCAAACACGTGGCGAAAAACGTCAAGCTCGCACTGATAGTGCCGGGGTCGGGCTTGGTCAAGGCCCAGGCGGAGAAAGAGGGCCTGGACAAAATTTTCGTTGATGCGGGCTTTGAGTGGCGCGAACCGGGTTGCTCGATGTGCCTTGCGATGAACGCCGACCGTCTGGAACCTGGCGAGCGGTCGGCATCAACGTCGAACCGCAATTTTGAAGGCCGTCAAGGTACCGGTGGCAGGACGCACCTGGTGAGCCCCGCGATGGCTGCGGCTGCGGCTGTGGCCGGGCACTTTGTCGATGTTCGTTCCTGGAAATAAGAGGGGCCATTCATGTCGAAAATACTCATCGCTTTTATCGTTTGCGCGGCGCTGCTCACCGGCTGCAATACGGTTCAGGGCATAGGCAAAGACCTTAAAAAAGGTGGCGAAGCCATCGAAAAATCGGCAAAGTGAACATGGATAAATTTACTGTAGTAACTGGAATGGTCGCGCCGATGGATCGCGCCAATGTGGATACGGACGCGATCATCCCTAAGCAATTCCTGAAATCGATCAAGCGGACCGGATTCGGTCCCAACCTGTTCGATGCATGGCGCTATCTGGATGAAGGCCAGCCGGACAAGCCAAACGAGGGGCGCCCGCTCAATCCGGATTTTGTGCTCAATCAGGTCCGCTTCAAGGGCGCCAGCGTCCTTGTTGCGCGCAAAAACTTTGGTTGTGGATCCTCTCGTGAGCATGCCCCCTGGGCATTGCAGGAGTATGGCTTCCGCGCTGTACTCGCGCCGTCGTTTGGTGATATTTTTTACAACAACTCTTTCAAGAACGGTTTTTTACCTATAGTTCTGCCCGAGGCGCAGATTGACCGCATATTTAACGATGTTGCGGCGTTCCCCGGGTTCAGGTTGGTGATCGATCTTCCGGGGCAACTGGTACGGTATCCCGATGGAAGCCAGGTGTTTGAGTTTGAGGTCGACTCTCACCGCAAGGAATGCTTGATCAATGGTTGGGATGATATTGGTCTCACCTTGCTGCATTCGGACAAGATCCGCGCCTTCGAAGAGAAACGTAAGCTCGAGCAGCCCTGGCTGTTCGCTTGATCGACCATTGAAGCGCCGGGGCCGCTCGGCCCCG
>CAMDRY010000060.1 GCA_945906975.1 Bordetella parapertussis
GCGCGCTTGATGGAGATTTCCCACAGGCTGGCGGCACTGAAGACCAGCCGGCTGTCAGTCGCCACAAGCAGGCTTCGCGTCCTGGCCTAAAGCCGCTCCGGCGCTCCGGCCGCCAGAGGCAGCAAATGCGTGTCGAGCAGAAGATTCAAGCGCCGCGCCCCGCAAACATGCCTTCGATCTCCTGGGCGCCCATCTGGTCGAAGTCTTCCGGTATTTCCATTTCGCCTGCCATGAAGCCCAGTCGGCCGGCGGTGCCTTTTTCCGCATCTCCCAACGCCACCACTTTGACCATGGGCTTTCCGGCCTTGGCAATAATGAAGGACTCCCCCGCCGCGGCCCGATCGACCAGTTTGGAGAGTTGTGTCTTTGCCTGGTGAATGTTTACGGTGATCATGGCAGCTACGGTGAACTAACGTAGTTTGGTTTATCGCAAAATCAGGGTTGTTGGCGGTACTAACCAGCCCGCTAATCAGGCAGCGCGGGCGTGTGGACTGCGTGCTATCGATTTCTCGCGTTCATGAAGTCGCGGCAGGCGTCGGATCGTCGCACCCGCTTTCGCTTCCGCGAGCCGCAGCTCGTACAATTTCTGCAGGTTCAGCCAGAATTCACCACTGGTCCCGAAAAAATGCGCCAGGCGAAGCGCACTATCACCGGTAATCGCCCGCTGGCCGTTCAGGATTCCGGTGATTCGGTTGGTCGGCACATTGAGCCGCCGGCCGAGTTCGGCAGCGCTCATACCGAGTTCCTTGAGCTGTTCGGCGAGATGCTCGCCGGGATGAATAGCAGTGCGTGCCATAAGTTGTTACCTCAGTGATAGTCCACGATCTCTACATTGGCCGGACCGGGCGACCGGGCCGGCCATTCGAAGCAGATGCGCCATTGGTCGTTGATGCGAATGCTGTACTGCCCCTTCCGATCACCTTTCAGCGCCTCGAAGCGGTTACCCGGAAGGACTGCGAGGTCCGTTACCAACGCAGCCGCTTCAAGCTGATCGAGCTTCATTTCAGCTTGCCGGGCAAACCCCGACAATGCCTTGACGTGCTTGCCCTCGGCGAATTCACGGGTGCGTTTGTCACGAAAGCTGACGATCATTAGCAAAGGCTATCAGAGATTTAGGCGTTACGTCAATCGTAACGACCTCCTGCGGGGAAATTGAGCCTCTTCCACAGGAGAACGCCGGGCAGCGATTTTTGGGGTTACAGCAGTCCACGTTCGGCAAAGCTCATCGCGGCATCGTGACCAATAACGAAGTGGTCTATGACGCGGATGTCAACCAAGCTCAAGGCCTGCCTAAGTGTTCTGCTCAAAAGCTCATTCGCTTGCGAAGGCTCTGCGATTCCGCTCGGATGGTTATGGGCGAATATCACCGCTGCCGCATTGAAGGCTGCGTTCCTGTTCGTTAAGCGCAGTCGCTACGAAAACAGTTTCAAATACGCGTCGAACACATACATGCGGCTACGCCTGCCGCCGGTGACTTCTTTCAGTATGCCAAAGCGCTCCAGATCGGCGATCAGCTTGTAGGCCGATGCCGGCGATACACCCGCGGCCTCAGCCACTTTTGCGGCGTTCACCACCGGGCGCTGATAAAGGTAATACATCACTTTTTGCGCGTTAGCCGTGCGACTGCCCAGCGTTTGCAGCTGCGACTCCAGCTGCTTTTGCAGCTTGAGGATGTTATCGAAGGTCGTGGTGCTGCTTCTTGCCGTTTCAATCACGCCCACCAGGAAGAACTTGAACCATTGCAGCAAATCATTCTTGTCGCGCACCCGCATCAGATTGTCGTAATACAGCTGACGGTTGCGCTCGAAAAAATCCGATAGATAAAGCACCGGCTGCTTCAATATCCCCTTGCTCACCAGATACAGCGTAATCAGCAGCCGCCCGACGCGGCCATTGCCATCAAGAAAAGGGTGAATGGTCTCGAATTGATAGTGCACCAGCGCAATCTTCAGTAATTCGGGGAAATGCCGCTGCTCGTCGTGAACGAACTGCTCGATATCGCTGATCAGCGCGGCGATGGCGCCATGCACCGGCGGCACGAATACCGCATCGTTGATGCTGGCCCCGCCAATCCAGTTCTGGCTTTGGCGGAACTCGCCCGGCTGCTTGTGCCTGCCGCGCACCCCTTGCATCAGCGTTTTGTGCGTCTCGCGAATCAGCCGCGCCGAAAAAGGCAGCTTGCGCAGCTTATCCACCGCCCCATTCATCGCCGCGACGTAGTTTTGCACCTCTTCCCAGTCATCGCGCCGCTCCAGCGCGACATCCTCTTTCTCCAGCAACGCTTCCTCGATATTGGTCTGCGTGCCTTCGATGCGACTCGACTGCGTCGCCTCCTTGAGCACATGCATGCGGATAAAGCGATCGATGTTCGGGATGTACTCGGAATACATGTCCAGCCGGCCCAGTTCCCGGTCCGCCTGGCCGAGCAACTGCAGCAAGGCCATATCGTCCGTTACCCATGCGCGATGGATCGGATTGGGCTGAAAACTCTTGTAATGCGCCTGCTGCACAAGACGGCCTGCCTGGAAATGCCTCATCGGAGCGCGCCTCCCCTGAAATAAGCCTGTCTGTTATTTTAGATTTAACTACAAAACTAAAACAAGGTAAAGGGCTAATTCAGCCCTTCACCCGCTTGAAGGAGGCGTGAGGGCTGCGTAGTCTCGATTTCTCGCGCTCCTGGAGTCGCGGCAGGCGTCGGATTATCGCCCCCGCTTTCGCTTCCGCGAGCCGCAGCTCATACAGTTTCTGCAAATTTAACCAGAATTAAGATTGAACATTGAAGCCGAATTCCGGCTACTATTTTGGCGGCGCCCGCACAGCAAGCTTAACCCGAGTAGCCAAATGAGTCGCCAGACGAGATTGATAATATGAAGACCCGCGCCAGTATTGGATTTCACGGCATTTCCGAGCTGAGCATTTGACCTCTGAGCCCGATTTGGTCGCAATGGACGCACCACGCAGCACACCCCGTACCGTCAACTGCCCGCGTTGCAGCACCGCTGTGGCCTGGGTCGCGGACAACCATTTCAAGCCGTTTTGCTCCGAGCGCTGCAAGATGGTCGACCTGGGCGCCTGGGCGAACGAGGAATACCGGGTGGCTGCAGTGGAACAGGAAGACGAAGTCGAGGACAGCCGGGAACCCGGTGAATCGTAAATAGGGAATGGTAAAAAGTAAGGGCGAACGGTTTTTACCATTCACCTTTTACCATTCACTATTCACCAACGGTCCAGCTGCCCCTTATCATCGCCACACCGTGCGCGCCATGATTGCGCGCGATATCGAGTTCGTGCAGCGACAGGCCGCCGATGGCGTAGACCGGCAAGGCCGCGCTGTGCGCGAGGCTGACAAAGCCATCCCAACCCAGAGTCTTCATGCCCGGATGCGAGGGCGTGTCCAGCACCGGGCCCAGTACGATGAAATCAAGCCCGAGTTCTTCCGCGCGGCGGATTTCAGCCGCGTTGTGGCAAGACGCCGCGCACCAAGCCAGCTCGGGGCGAAGCGGCAACCCCATCAACTGCGCCGCGGAGAAATGCACGCCGTGCGCGCCGATGCGCCGCGCGAGGTCTACATCACCGTTGATCAGCACGCGCGCGCCGTGAATGCGCGCCAAGGCGAGCACTTTTTCGGCCAGCGGCTCGAGCGCCGTCACATCCATGCTCTTTTCCCGCAATTGCAGCAGGCGCAGCCCCTGGCGCAGGCGGGCCTCGAGCCGCGACAGGAAAACGGCTTCGCCCAGTCCGGCCGCATCAGACACCGCGTATTCGGCCGGCAAGCGCAAGGCGCGCATGACGGTGGTGTTGGCCGGCAACAGCGGCACCACCGCGAGATTGTCCAGCGCCTGCCAGGCTATGGCCTGATGTTCATGCGGCTGCGTCGCCGGTTCGCCCTGCCATTGCGTGACACGGTAAAAGTGCAGCCGCACCGTGGCGTGCGGATAGGTGAACACCTGGGTGATCCACGGGGAGGCGGCGGTGATTTCTACGCCAAGCTCCTCGCGAATCTCACGCACCAGCGCTTCGCGCACGGTCTCGCCGGGCTCGACCTTGCCGCCGGGAAACTCCCAGTAACCGGCGTAGACTTTCTTTACCGGACGCTGCGCCAGCAGGAAGGTGCCGTCAGGCCGCAGCAGCACCGCGACAGCGACATCGACCGCGGCAGGCGTGCTCAACGAGATTGCTTCTTCGCCATCTGGCGGCCGGACCAGTCACGCGCGAACTGGTAGGCGATGCGGCCGGAGCGCGAACCGCGGCTGATCGACCATTGCAACGCCTCGGTGCGCGCCGCCTCGCTGCTCTTGCAGCCGAAAGTGCCCAGCCAGTAATCAACAATGCCCAGGTAATCATCCTGGTCGAACGGATAGAACGACACCCACAGGCCGAAACGCTCTGACAGGGAAATTTTCTCCTCGGAGGTTTCGCCCGGATGGATTTCCTCATCCAGATGCTTGTACTCGAGGTTCTCCTGCATGTACTCGGGCATCAGGTGGCGCCGGTTCGAGGTGGCATATACCAGCAGGTTTTCCGCCGGCGCGGCAATGGATCCATCAAGAATGGCCTTGAGCGCCTTATAGGCGTTCTCCGATGCCTCGAAAGACAGGTCATCGCAGAATATGATGAAGCGCTCGGGTCGCCCGGTCACCAAGTCGGCGATGTCCGGCAGGTCGATAAGATCGGCCTTATCCACTTCAATCAGGCGCAGGCCGTCCTTGGCAAAGCGGTTCAGGCAGGCTTTGACCAGCGAGCTTTTGCCGGTGCCGCGTGATCCGGTAAGCAGCACATTGTTGGCGGGCCTGCCGGCGACAAACTGGCGCGTGTTCTGTTCGATCAAAGCCTTTTGGCTATCGACGCCCTTGAGCGAAGACAGGTGAATCTTATGCGGATGCGCCACCGCCTGCAGATGGCCGCGCCCGTTGTGCTTGCGCCAGCGAAATGCAATCGAAGCGCTCCAGTCCACCGCCTGCCGCGGCGCGGGCAGCAAGCCCTCGACGCGATCGAGCAGCGATCCAAGCCGCGTGATCAGCTGGGCGAAATCGGCGCCGACGGGGACTGTCGCGGCCTTCAAGGGCTTGCTTGCGGGGGTGGTTTTGGTTGCCATCGGTGGGGTCAGGTTCTGTATTCAGCGTTGATCTTGACGTAATCGTAGGAGTAATCGCAGGTCCACACCGTCGCGGCGCCTGCGCCGCGCCCGAGCTCGACGCGCACCACGATTTCAGCCGGCTTCATCACGCGCGCGCCGTCCTCTTCGCGGTAACTGGCGGCGCGGCCGCCGCAATCAATGACTTTCACGTCACCGAGGTAAAGATTGACCCGGGAGGTGTCGAGGGCGGCGATACCGGCATTGCCTATTGCCATGATGAGGCGGCCCAGATTGGGATCGGATGCGAAAAATGCCGTTTTCACCAGCGGCGAATGGGCGATGCATTTGGCCACGACGTGGGCTTCAGCCGAACTCGCCGCACCGACAACATCAATGGTAATGAACTTGGTCGCCCCCTCGCCGTCGCGCGCAATGCATTGCGCCAGGTGCACGGCCACTTCGCTGATGGCGCGCTTGAGGGTATCGTAATCGGCGCCACCTTCTATCGCCTTGTGGGCCGCCTGGCCGGTGGCCGCGATCACGAAGGAATCGTTGGTGGATGTGTCGCCGTCAACAGTGACCCGGTTGAACGACGCATCGGCCACTTCCTTGACCAGACGCGCCAGCGCGCCCTGCGTCACCACCGCATCGGTGGCGATAAAGGCCAGCATGGTCGCCATATTCGGCTGCAGCATGCCCACCCCCTTGGCCATGCCCGTGACCGACACCTTGACCCCGCCGATCATCAGGCTGCGGGAAACCGCCTTGGCCACGGTGTCCGTGGTCATGATCGCCTGCGCCGCCGAGGCCCAATGGTCCGGGCCCGCCGCCAGGCTTGCCTTGCAGGCAGGCAGCGCCGCCTCTATGCGATCGACAGGCAGGTGCTCAAGAATGACCCCGGTCGAAAAAGGCAGCACTTCCGCCTCGGCGCAACCGATGGCATCGGCCACCGCCTTGCAGGTGCGCCGCGCTGCGGCAAGGCCCTGCTCGCCGGTGCCGCAATTGGCGTTGCCGGCATTGACAATGATCGCGCGTATTGGCGTCCCGGCAGCCAATTGCGCACGACAGACCTGCACCGGTGCCGCGGCGAAACTGTTTTGCGTGAATACGCCGGCGACACGGCTGCCCGGAGCCAATTGCATCAGCATCAGATCGCGCCGGCCGGCTTTACGAATACCGGCTTCAGCATAACCGAGTTCCACTCCGGACACCGCCAGCAGCGCCGCCGCGTCCGGCGGCATAAGGTTCACAGCCATGGCTCTAGCACCCCAGTCAGACGATGAGATTTATAGGACTACCTGCAAAGCCTTGCCAGACCGCCGTTTCCAGCCATAACGCCGCCCCTGATCAGGACAGCTTGCCGTGGCATTGCTTGTATTTTTTACCCGAACCGCAGGGGCACGGATCGTTACGCCCGACCTTGCCCATGGTGCGCTGGAAGGGCACGCCCTTGGATTGCTCATCCGCGGCCTCACCGGCCGGAGCAGCGACCGCTGCCGACTCGTCGAAGGCCGCATGCTGGTACTGCACATTCCCGACTTGGGGCGCCAGTTCCTTCTCGGCCAGTTCGACTTCCTCCTGGCTGCGGATTTGCACCGCCATCAGAGTCTTGCTGACGTTGAGCTTGATCAACTCAAGCAATTCACCGAACAATTCAAAGGACTCACGCTTGTATTCCTGCTTCGGGTTTTTTTGCGCGTAACCGCGCAGGTGTATGCCCTGGCGCAGATGGTCCAGTGCGGACAGGTGTTCGCGCCAGTGGGTGTCGAGAGTCGAGAGCATGACAAAACGCTCGTACTGGTGCACCGCATCCCGGGGCGCCTCCTCGAGTTTTTGCCCGTAAGCACCGTTGGCCCCTTCGATCGCTCGCGCCAGAAGGTCCTCGTCGGTCAGGTCGGGCTCGGTCTCCAGCAGTTTTTTCAACTCCAGGTGCAATTGCAATTCGGCGGCAAGCGCGGTATCAAGACCCGCGATGTCCCACTGTTCTTCCACACTCTCGGCTGGAACATGCGCGCGGAACAGGTCTTCAACCACGCCTTCACGCAGGGCCCGCACGCGCTCGGAGACATCGGTGCTCTCGAGGATCTCGTTGCGCAGCTCGTATATATGCTGGCGCTGGTCGTTTGAAACATTGTCGTATTCGAGCAGCTGCTTGCGAATGTCAAAGTTGTGCGCCTCGACCTTGCGCTGCGCACTTTCGATCGAGCGCGTAACCAGCATGTGCTCGATCGGTTCGTCTTCGGGCATTTTCAGCCGCTGCATGATGGCGTTGAGCCGTTCTCCGGCAAATATGCGCAGCAGCGGATCCTCGAGGGACAGGTAAAAACGCGACGAACCGGGGTCGCCCTGCCGGCCCGAACGGCCGCGCAGCTGGTTGTCGATGCGCCGCGATTCATGGCGCTCGGTACCGATGATGTGCAGGCCGCCGGCCTTGATCACTGTGTCGTGCAAAGCCTGCCATTCGCTCTTGAGCTGGGCAATGCGGCTTTCCTTTTCGCCGTCGCCGATATTTTCCGCGGATCGCACAAGGTCGACCTGTTTCTCGACATTGCCGCCAAGCACAATGTCGGTGCCGCGGCCCGCCATATTGGTGGCGATGGTGATCATTTTCGGCCGCCCAGCCTCGGCAATGATATGCGCCTCGCGCTCGTGCTGCTTGGCGTTGAGCACCTGGTGCGGCAAATTTTCCTTGACCAGCAGACCGGCCAGCAATTCGGACGCCTCGATCGAGGTGGTGCCAACCAGCACCGGCTGGCTGCGCTCGTAGCAGGCCTTGATGTCACGGATGATGGCGTGGTTTTTCTCGACACCGGTGCGATAAACCTGGTCAAGCTTGTCGATGCGCACCATGTCGCGATGCGTCGGAATGACCACCGTCTCAAGGTTGTAGATTTCCTGAAACTCGTAGGCTTCGGTGTCGGCCGTGCCGGTCATGCCCGAGAGCTTCTTGTACATGCGGAAGAAGTTCTGGAAGGTGATCGAGGCAAGCGTCTGATTCTCGTTCTGGATGGCGACGTTTTCCTTCGCCTCGATGGCCTGGTGCAGGCCGTCGGACCAGCGCCGCCCGGCCATCAGCCGGCCGGTGAACTCGTCGACGATAACCACTTCGCCGTTTTGCACGACGTAGTGCCGGTCGCGGAAAAACAGGTGCTGCGCGCGCAGCGCCGCGTACAGGTGGTGCATCAAATTGATGTTGGCCGGCTCGTAAAGACTGCGCCCCTCGGGCAGCAGACCCACGCGCGCGAGCAGTTCCTCGGCGTGCTCATGGCCTTTTTCAGACAGCATCACCGTGTGGGCTTTTTCATCGACGCTGAAGTCCCCCTCTGGCTCGGGCTCGCCCGGCTTGGGTTCGGTCGCCATGCGCTTCAACAAGGGCGCCACTTCGTTCATGCGGTAATAGAGCTCGGTGCGATCATCTGCCTGGCCGGAGATGATCAACGGCGTGCGCGCCTCGTCGATCAGGATCGAATCGACCTCGTCGACAATGGCGTAGTTGAGCTTCTTCTGAAAACGGTTGGCGACCTGCATCGCCATGTTGTCGCGCAGATAATCGAAACCAAATTCGTTGTTGGTACCAACGGTGATGTCCGCAGCGTAAGCGGCGTGTTTGTCCTCCTGCGCCATCTGCGACAGGATCACCCCGACCGACAGGTCGAGGAAACGGTAGAGCCTGCCCATCCATTCGGCGTCGCGACTGGCGAGGTAGTCGTTCACCGTGACAATATGCACACCGTTGCCGGTGAGCGCGTTCAGGTATGCGGGCAACGTCGCGACCAGCGTCTTGCCCTCGCCGGTACGCATTTCGGCGATCTTGCCATCATGCAACACCATGCCGCCTATCAACTGCACGTCGAAGTGACGCATGTTGAGGACACGCTTTCCCGCCTCGCGCACAACAGCAAAGGCCTCGGGCAGGATGTCATCGAGACTTTCACCGCCGGCGACGCGCGCCTTGAACGCCGCAGTTTTTGCGATCAGATCGGCGTCCGGGAGCGCCGCCATCAAAGGCTCAAGCGCGTTGATGGCCGCTACCTTGCGGGCGTATTGCTTGACCAGGCGGTCGTTGCGGCTACCGAAAACCGACTTGAGGATGCGGGAAATCATCGAGGAGGGAGAGAAAACCTGCGAAAAGCGGAGATTTTAGCACGCCGAACGGCGTGCTTCCCCGTCAAAGGATGGAGGCGGGAGATCCAGATTGAAAATCCGGGGACAAGCCCGATTAAGCGTCTGGAACAAGCCCCTGGAGCAGGCCCCTGAAGGCCGGTTGGCAAACCCCGCTGTTCCGGGGCAGGGACACCGCGGGCCGCTGGCGCAAAACTATTTTTTTGCCGCTACGGTGGCCTGTTGCAGGAAACGCGCCGGGTTCTGCGCCACGCCCTTGAAACGCACTTCAAAATGCAGGTGAGCGCCGGTCGAACGACCGGTGTTGCCGACCTCGGCTATTTTCTTGCCGCGCTGAATCAGGTCGCCCGCCTTGACCAACAAACGCGACGCATGGGCGTAACGCGTGGTGAAATCGTTGCCGTGATCAATCTCGATCAAGTTGCCATATTGCGGGTGCATTTCGGCAAACACCACCACGCCGCCGGCGGCCGAATAAATCGGCGTGCCGACATCGGCGATGAAGTCGACGCCCTCGTGCATGGCGTTCATGCCGGTGAAAGGGTCGGGGCGCCAGCCAAAGCTTGACGCATTGTATGTGCCGTTCACCGGCTGCACCGTCGGCATCAGCTTTTTCTTGATTTGCGCGTCAAACAACTGCGATTCGAGCACATCGAGATGGTCGGTGCGGTTTTCCATGTGCCGCGAGAGCAAGCTGAGCTGGCGGCTGAACTCGTCGACCGAAAAGCTGTGGGCCGGGGTGCTCGAAGGCAGGGCACCGCCGCGGCCGGGTTGCTCGTTAAAGCGGAATTCCTGCGGTTTCATCCCTGAAAGGGCCGACAGCCGCTCACCCAAAGCATCGAGGCGCATCAACTGCGCCTGCATCTGCCCGAGTTTGACCGCCATGGCGTTGAGGTTCTCGCGCACGAAACTCTGTTCCTTTTCTTTCTCCTTGTGCTGCGCATCGAGCAGGAGCGTTTCAAGAAACGGCAGTTTGATCTCTGCGGCGTGGCGGAAACCGAAATACGCGAGACTCGCCGACAAGGCGAACATCACAAAAACCAGTGCGCCAACGGCCATAACGACATCGCGCAAAGTCAGTGTCAACGACTTTGCCGTTGCCAGCCGGTTTGAAACCAGAATAATATGCATGTGCTTCCCTCTAACGGCTTTCGCCATGCAATCGCGTCAAATTAGTGCTTACCTGGACAGCGCCGAAGGTATCGGCTCATTGATGCTGCAGGCAGCCCGTCTTCTCGAACTTCGGCGGCAATTAGCTGAAATCTTGCCGAAGCCACTCGCAAAATTCTGCGAGATTGCCAACTATAAGCAGGGAAAAGTCGTTATTTTTGCCGAAAATGGCGCTGTTGCCGCCAAGTTGGCCCATTATCGTCCAAAGCTGATCAGCGCATTTACCGGACGGGGGATTGAGGTTACCGCAATCGAGGTTAGCGTGCAAGTCAGGCAAGCTTAGGGAAATTCAGGGGCATAGGGCGCTTTCCACCTTTCCACCTTCCCAAGTATGGCCCAAACTCGTAACAGGGTCGTAACAGGCTCAGGCCAATCTAGACGAGCACGAAGACCCGCTCCAAAGCCATCAAAGCCAGCACACCCAGCACGGCAAATACCGCGAACTGAAAGACACGAAAGGCGAAACGCAGGTATTTGCGATCACGGGTGAACAACCACATCAGCAAGGATGCGCACAGTGCGATCATCACCAGCACCGCTACCAGACGCAACATCAGCATGGGATTGCCCGACGCTCAGCCTAGCCGCTCAGGCCGGTTGGGCGAGCAGACGGGTCAGTGCAGCCGGCGCGTCTTCGGCGCGCTCATAACTGACGAACTCCCAGGCGTCGGCGTGGGCGAAAAGCTCACGCAGCAACTGGTTGTTCAGGGCGTGACCGGATTTATGGGCTGAAAATGCGCCCACCAGCGGATGTCCCGCAAGATACAGATCGCCGATGGCGTCGAGCAATTTATGCTTTACAAACTCATCGGCGTAGCGCAGGCCGTCGCTGTTGAGCACGCGAAATTCATCCATGACGATCGCGTTCTCCAGACTGCCCCCCAGCGCAAGACCGTTGGAGCGCAGGTTTTCCACATCGTGCATAAAACCGAAGGTGCGCGCCCGCGCCACTTCCTTGGCATACGAGGTTTGGGCAAAATCAATCGTCGCCGACTGCGCCGATTTATCCAGCACCGGATGATCGAAAACGATGGAAAAAGACAGCTTGAAGCCGGCAAAAGGTTCCAATTTCGCCCACTTGTCGCCATCGCGCACCTCCACCGCCTTCTTGATGCGGATGTAGCGCTTGGCAACCGGCTGCTCTTCAATGCCCGCCGACTGGATGAGGAACACAAAGGGCGACGCGCTGCCGTCCATGATCGGCACTTCGGCGCCCGACAAATCGACATAGGCATTGTCGATACCCAGTCCGGCCAGCGCCGACATGAGATGTTCGACCGTGGCCACCTTGGAACCATTTTCTTCCAGGGTGCTGCACAGGCGGGTTTCGGTGACGCTGTGCGCCTGCGCGCGAATGTCCACCGG
>CAMDRY010000061.1 GCA_945906975.1 Bordetella parapertussis
TGCGGACAGCAAGACGCCGGGCCATATCGGGCTCTCTACGCAGGATCTTGCCGCTCGCAGGGCCTGTTTTGCTAGCATTGAGGCGCATGTGGTTGCCGATGCCGGGCACATGCTGCACCACGACCAACCCGAACAATTAGCCCATCTGATCCAAGCCTATCTTGCCGCGCATGCGTTGGACCGCTCAGCGGCTTCTTGATGAGGCTGGGGTTCCCGGTGTTCGTTGATGGGCAGGCTGAACCCTTAGCCTCTTAGGCCTTAGCGGCCTTAGCGGCCGGTATCGAAAAATTCGCGCAACATGAAATCTTCCAGGCCGGCGTTGTCGGAGTTCCGGGCGGAAAGCGTCACCCAGCGGCGCAGTTTGTGCGATTCCCACTGGAAGTCCCCAGATTCGTACTCACGAATAATGGCGATCATTTTGCGCACTACGGCGAGGCGAATGTCAGCGTTGTTACCGCGGCGTACCTCGATGTTTTGAAGGGTGTTGCGCTTGATGTCCCGATTCCAGCCAAAGAATTTGAAATCGGCCGAATCAATGCCGAGGCGTTCTATCTGGAATATGCCGCCGCTTTTGCGCGGGTCATAACCAAAAATCTGTGGCTGTCCCATGCCCATATTGGCGGTTTGGTTGCGGGCGCGTCGCTCCTTGTCATCTTCGGCCGGGCTAGGTTCGGCTGCCGCGATTTGTGCCGGCGAAGGTGGTGCCTCGCGTGCCCGGCGACGTGCTTCGATCATCGCATTCATATCCTGCGCCTGCTCGGCCGGTACTCTGGCCGCCGTTGGTGTTGCCGGCATCGGGGACACCGCCGGGGCGGCCGGGGCGGGTCGGTTCATTGCAAGCAGCGGCGGCGCCGGGGGCGGCGGGGGCGGGGGCGCGCGTTTGGCTTGTGGTGGTAGCGGTGGTAGCGGCGCAGCCCGGCGCGGGGGCTCAGCCGGGGCGGGCGTCATAGGAGCGGGCCGATTGTCGGCAGGCGGCAGCAATTGGGCTTTCATGCGATGGGGTGCCTCGACCATGCCCGGGATCTTGCGGTCCTGGGGAGGACGCGAATGCCACTGCCACAGCGTTGCAATGTGAAGCAGCAAAGACAAAGCGACCGCGACCCATATTTTTGGGACGGCAAACTCATCGCGTGAGCGGTACAAGGCTTCGATCTGGTCGCTCATTGCGGGTGAAAGGGGCGGTTCAAAGTGGGCGTTTGGGGTTTCGTCTGGGCGGGGCTTGTGTGTCTGGAATTGAGAGCCGCACGTCCGATATTATCGGCGACGCAAGTTCAAGATTGCGATTTGCCAATCGTCGCGCCTTGTTATTTTTTGCGACGTTGATGGGGATGGATGCCGAGAATGGAAATATTTGCAAAAGTATTGGGCCGATAGGCTCCCGCAATTTTACTCGCCGTCCGGATTCCTGCCAGTGTTGAAACATGTTTTCGTGCCCGCGGAGGCGGGTGGCTAAGCTATAATTGTCTGTTTATTCGGGGGAAATATTGAATTTCGACCTGCACTGCCATTCTAAAGTGTCCGACGGTATGCTCACGCCGCACGACTTGGTGGCGCGTGCGGCAGTGAACGGCGTGACGACGCTCTCGCTCACCGATCACGACGAGATAGGCGGACTCGCGGAGGCGCGCGATGCCGCCGCGGCGTTTGGCATTGATTTCATCAACGGTGTGGAAATCTCCATCAGTTGGCGCGAAGTCACCATCCATATCGTTGGTCTGAATGTGGATCCCGCAAACGCCGTGCTGCTAAAGGGGCTGGATGAGACCCGTATCGGACGCATCGCCCGTGCCAAAAAAATGGCGGTACAGCTTGAAATGGCGGGCATTCGTGGCAGCCTCGAAGGAGCCATGGCCTACGCCGAGAACCCGCAACTGATCAGTCGGACACATTTTGCCCGCTTTCTTGTCGAAAATCGTTATGCCAAGGATATCTCCGCCGTGTTTCGCAATTACCTGGTGAGCGGCAAGCCCGGCTATGTGGCGCACGAGTGGGCCAGTGTGGCCGATGCGGTGAGCTGGATTCACGCCGCCGGCGGGGTCGCCGTGGTCGCACACCCCGGACGTTACAAGATAAAGCGGCCGGCGCTGCGTGCATTCTTTGCTGAATTCCGCGAGCTCGGGGGCGAGGGCATCGAGGTTATAACAGGCAGCCATACGGCGCACCAGTACGGAGAGTTTGCGATTCTGGCGCGCGAGTACGGTTTCCTTGCCTCACGCGGTTCGGACTTTCACGGCCCGGGAGAAAGCCATACTGAACTCGGTCGCCTGCCGCAATTACCCGATGACTTGGAGCCGGTGTGGCGGCGCTGGTAGGGGCCAATTGCCGACCTTAAGGCGTTGAACAGTGCTGCACGCGCACCCAATCCTGAGCGGTCCCGGCGCGTACACAGACAAAGCGAAACATGGCCCAGTACTTTGAAGTTCACCCGACACACCCGCAGCCGCGCCTGATCACGCGTGCGGCTGAGATCGTTCGCAAGGGCGGCGTGATCGCCTATCCAACCGACTCCTGTTTCGCCCTGGGCTGCCATATCGGCGACAAGGATGCCATGGTTCGCTTGCGCGAGATCCGTGGATTCGAGGACACGCACCATCTCACACTGATGTGCCGCGACCTGTCCGAGATAGCGCTGTTTGCGCGTGTCGATAACCGCCAGTACCGCCTGCTGAAAAAGCTCACGCCCGGGAGCTACACCTTTATTCTGGAGGCAAGCCGCGAATTGCCGCGTCGATTGTTGCACGCCAAGCGGCGCACCATAGGTTTGCGCGTCCCGGGACACCCGGTGGCGCATGCGCTGCTCGAGGAGTTGAATGAACCGCTGCTCTCGAGTACGCTGATCCTTGCCGGACAAGACACGCCGCTTGACGATGCGCATGAAATCCGGGAGCAACTGGAGCACCAGATCGACTTGGTGCTGGATGCCGGGCCCTGCGGACTTGAGGTTTCTACCGTGATTGACCTGAGCGGTGAGGTGCCGAGGCTGTTGCGTAAGGGCAAGGGGTCGATTGAGTCGCTCGGTTTGGACTAAACAGGTAAAATCGCGCTTTCGCCTCACTCTTCAGCATGGAATTCAACCTAGTACAGACCATCGCGATTTACGCGCTGCCGGTCATTTTCGCCATCACCATGCATGAGGCCGCCCACGGTTACGTGGCGCGATACTTTGGCGACGACACGGCGGAGCGGCAAGGGCGCATCAGCCTTAATCCCCTACGTCATGTTGACCTGGTTGGCACGATTATTCTGCCCCTGGTGATTGTCATCACCAGCAAGCTCTTTGGCGGGGCGGGGATCCTGTTCGGCTGGGCAAAGCCGGTACCGGTCAATTTCGGCAACCTGCGCCGCCCCAAGCGCGACATGCTGTGGGTCGCCGCCGCAGGCCCCGCTTCGAACCTGATAATGGCGCTGGGATGGGCGGGACTGCTCAAATTCTCGACGTTGATGGCGAACAATGCATTTTCACTCCCGATGGGCCTGATGGCCGAGGCGGGAATTACTGTCAATGTTGTGCTGATGGTACTGAATCTGCTCCCGATCCTGCCTCTGGATGGCGGGAGAATCGTGGTGAGTCTGCTGCCTGATCGCCTGGCCTATCCGTATTCGAGGCTCGAGCCCTATGGTTTTCCCATACTGCTGGTGTTGCTGTTCACCAACATGCTCGGAGTCGTCCTCAATCCGATGGTGCTCGCATCAATCGGGCTCATCGAAACTATTTTTCAGCTTTAAGCGGAAGTAAGCAAAATATGTACGCAGAAAGGGTTGTCTCCGGTATGCGCCCGACAGGTGCCCTGCACCTGGGGCATTATCATGGCGCACTGAAAAACTGGGTCAGGCTGCAGAGTGAATACCCGTGTTATTTCTTTGTTGCCGATTGGCACGCCCTCACCACCCACTACGAGGACTCGGCATCGATCGAAGACAGCGTTTGGGAAATGGTCATAGACTGGCTGGCGGCCGGCGTGGATCCATCGCAGTCAACGCTGTTTATCCAATCACGCGTGCCCGAGCATGCCGAGCTGCACACATTGCTGTCGATGATTACCCCCCTCGGCTGGCTGGAGCGCGTGCCTACCTACAAGGACCAGCAGGAAAAGCTGGCCGACCGCGATCTGGCAACCTACGGATTTCTCGGTTATCCCTTGCTGCAGGCGGCCGACGTGTTGATCTATCGTGCAAGCTTTGTTCCTGTGGGTGAAGACCAGGTGCCGCATATCGAGTTCATGCGTGAAATCGCAAGGCGTTTTAATCATGTCTATGGCAAGGAGCCGGGCTTCGAGGAAAAGGCGCTTGCAGCTGCAAAAAAAATGGGCAGCAAGAAGGCCAAGCTTTATCTGGAATTGCGCAGCCGTTACCAGCAGCAGGGCGAGGATGCGGCGCTCGAATCGGCCAAGGCCTTGCTCGACGAGCAGCAAAACCTCGCCGTGGGAGACCGGGAGCTCCTGTTTGGCTACTTGGAGGGGGGCGGACGGATGATCCTGGTCGAACCCGACGTGCTGCTCACCGAGGCCTCGCGGTTGCCCGGGCTGGATGGCCAGAAAATGTCAAAGTCCTATAACAATGCCATCGCGCTGCGCGAAGATCCGGAAATGGTACAAAAGAAAATCCGCACCATGCCGACGGATCCGGCGCGGGTGAAGCGCACCGATCCTGGCACGCCGGAAAAATGTCCCGTGTGGCAGTTTCATCTCGTTTACTCGGATTCAAAGGTTCAGGACTGGGTGCAAAAAGGTTGTGCTAGCGCGGGCATAGGTTGCCTCGAATGCAAGCAGCCGGTAATCGACCGGGTGCTTGCGGAACAAGGCCCTATGCGCGAGCGCGCGCAGCGCTATATCGACGATCCGACGCTGGTGCGCAATATCGTCGCCGACGGCTGTGAGAAAGCGCGCAAGCTGGCGATCGAGACCATGCGCGAGGTTCGCGACGTTATGGGACTGAACTACTCATGAGCGAGCTTCGTTTCGCCGAGGGGCAGGATCCGGCGCAGGCAAGTATTCCGACGCCGCAGGCGCTGCCGCATTCGGCCAAGGTGCGCGGGGAAATGATGACCGAGTTGCCGACGGATCTGTATATTCCGCCTGATGCGCTGGAGGTCTTTTTCGAGACCTTCGAGGGGCCGCTAGACCTTCTGCTCTACCTGATTCGCAAGGCCAACGTCGACATCCTGGACATTCCGATGGCTCGACTGACCGAGCAGTATCTGGTCTATGTCGAGGCGATGCGGCACAAGAACCTCGAACTTGCCGCAGACTACCTCGTGATGGCGGCAATCCTGATCGAAATCAAATCGCGCATGTTGTTGCCGCGCCCGCGCGTCGTTGCCGGCGACGAAGACCTCGATCCGCGCGCCGAACTTGTGCGACGCCTGCTCGAGTACGAGCAGATGAAGCAGGCGGCACTGGAGATCGATGCGCTGCCGCATCTGGGGCGCGATTTCTATTCGGTCGAGGTGTGGATTGAGCAGACGCTCACCCATCGCCTGCCGCAAGTCAATGCCGCAGACCTGGAGAGTGCTTGGCGTGTGCTGTTGCGTCAGGCGCGCGTCCGCACCCACCACAAGGTCAGGCAGGACCAATTGTCGGTGCGCGAGCACATGACCCTGATCATGCGGCGCCTGGCGCCGGGTGCTTTTGTCGAGTTTGCACAATTGTTCGACGTGACACGCGGTGTTCCTGTGCTCGTAGTCAACTTTCTTGCGGTGCTTGAACTGACCCGTGAGACGTTGATTGAGGTTGCGCAGTCCGAGCCTTATGCGCCCATTTATGTAAAGCTGCGCCAGCAGGCGATCCACGTCGAGTAATACCGGACAGTTCCTTCAATCCATCAATCTGCAGCGAAGATCATGCTAAACACCGCCGACGTAAAACTGGTTCTTGAAGCCGCGCTTCTGTCCAGCCAGCAGCCGCTAAGCTTGGCCGAACTCAGGAAGCTGTTCGAGGAGGACGTGGGCACGGACACCCTGCGGCGCCTCCTCGATGAACTCCGGGGCGACTGGAATGGCCGCGCCGTGGAGCTGGTCAATCTGGCGACAGGATGGCGTTTCCAGACCAAGGTTGAGTACCAACAATACCTTGAGCGGGTCAGCGGTGAAAGGCCGCCGCGTTATTCGCGCGCAGTGCTGGAGACTCTGGCTATCATCGCTTACCGTCAGCCGGTTACGCGTGGCGACGTTGAGGACATTCGTGGCGTGGTGGTTTCCACCGACGTCATCAAGAAACTTGAAGATCGTGGGTGGATCGACACCGTCGGCCATCGCGATGTACCGGGCAAGCCGGCCCTATACGCCACCACCAAGGCCTTTCTCGACGACTTGGGCCTGCGCTCCTTGCAGGAACTGCCGCCGTTAGAGGAGATTGCGAGGTCCATTGAACGCACCGAAGTCCCGCCCACGCTCGCCGCAACGCCGTTCCCAAGCCTCCAAGGGCACGCCATCGAGGCCCCAGAGACCAACGGGGCCGCGCAGTTCGAGCCCGCAGAAGCCGGTTCCGTCCAAAGCGAGCCCGCTGCGGCCGAGCCCATCGAGGTCGGCGAGCCAGAAGGGCCCGCACAGTCCGAAGTCCCCACAGAATCGATCGAGGATCAACTCCAAAACCGGGACGGGGAGCGGCACGGCCCCTCAGGTACGACCGGCTGAGGCCGGAGGCCCACCCAAGTTACAGAAAGCGCTAGCCCAGTCCGGGCTGGGATCGCGTCGCGATATGGAGGCCCTTATCGCCGCTGGTTTGGTGACGGTCAACGGGGAGGTCGCGACGATAGGTCAGCGGGTGGCTCCTACTGACCGAGTGCAGGTTCGCGGTCGCCCGGTTCGACTGAGTTTTGGCGACGTCGACACGCGGGTTCTGATTTACCATAAGCCGCCCGGGGAGATTGTCAGCCGGGCCGACCCAGAGGGCAGGGCGAGCGTTTTCGACCATCTGCCCCCAATCAGGGGCGGGCGCTGGATCGCGGTTGGGCGGCTGGATTTCAATACCAGCGGCTTGCTGCTATTTACCAATTCCGGCGACTTGGCTGAAAAACTGATGCATCCGCGCAATGAGGTTGAGCGCGAGTATGCCGTGCGCGTCAACGGCGAATTGACGCAGGAGCAGCGGCGGCAGCTTGTGCTCAGCGTGGAGTTGGAGGATGGGCCGGCGCGCTTCGACAGCATCGAAACGGGCGGGGGCACCGGCACCAACCGCTGGTACCGCGTTATGTTGCACGAAGGAAGGAATCGCGAAGTCAGGCGTATTTTTGAATCACTCGGGCTTACCGTTAGCCGCTTGATGCGCGTGCGATATGGTCCCATTTCCTTGCCACCGCAGTTGCGGCAGGGCAAATTGCGCGACTTGCGCCCGGAGGAAATCGGCAGCCTGGAAGCTGCCTTGGCGGCTAAGCCGGCCTAAGTCGGGGAGCCGGTTTCAGCTCCGCAAAGCGCTATCCGCATTGTCTGGGGGCGTTTTTATTGCTATACTATTAAGGCTTTAGATATGGGCTGTCCGGCCCTTTTTTTATTTGTGGCGCGAGAATGAACGCTTTGGTCAATTTGCTGGAAACGACCCTGGCTGGGATGGGATACGAACTGGTCGATGTCGAGCAGTCCAACCGGGGCAAGATGCTGCAGGTCTTTATCGACCTGCCGTACGGCATTGGCGCGCCAGAAAAAAGTATCACCGTGGATGATTGCCAGGCAGTCAGCAACCAGCTGACACGTTTGTTCGTGGTGGAGGGTGTGGATTACGACCGGCTGGAGATTTCTTCGCCGGGGATGGACAGGGTTCTAAGGAAACAGGTGGATTTTGAGCGATTCGCCGGCCAAGAGGTCAGCGTAAAGATGCGCCTGCCGGTGGACGGGCGGAAGAAGTTCACTGGGGTAATCCGGCAGGTTGCTGAAGGTCGGATCGAATTGGAAATTGAGGGTGGCAGTGTGAGTCTGGACCTTGCCAACATGGATAAGGCGAGACTGGTGCCCAACATTGAATTTTGAAGTTATGAAGTTGGAGGTAGTGAAATGAGCCGCGAGATACTGCTGCTGGTCGACGCTCTGGCGCGTGAGAAAAACGTGCACAAGGAAGTGGTGTTCGGCGCCCTTGAGAGCGCTATTGCTTCGGCGACAAAAAAACGCTTCACCGATGAGGTGGATGTGAGGGTTGCCATTGACCGCGAAACCGGTGACTTTGAGTCGTTTCGGCGCTGGCAAGTCGTGGCCGATGAGGCTGTCGAGTTCCCTCCGTACCAGATCGGGCTTACCGAAGCGGTGAAGCAATACGGTGACGTCACCGTTGAAGACTTTATCGAAGAGCAGCTTGAGGCCATTGAATTCGGTCGCATCGGCGCCCAGGCGGCAAAGCAAACTATTTTGCAGAAGATTCGCGATGCCGAGCGCGAGCAGGTGTTGCAGGATTTCCTTGCCCGTAATGAAAAGCTGGTTTCGGGCACGATCAAGCGCATGGAACGCGGAAACGCGATCATCGAATCCGGCCGTGTCGAGGCGATCCTGCCGCGCGATCAGATGATTCCAAAGGAAAACCTGCGCGTCGGCGACAGGGCACGTGCCGTGCTGATGAAAATAGACCGCAGCATCCGCGGTCCGCAACTCGTTTTGTCGCGGACCTCGCCGGATTTCATCATTGAGATGTTCCGCCTTGAGGTTCCCGAAATCGAACAGGGTTTGCTTGAGATCAAGTCTGCCGCCAGGGATGTGGGTGTACGCGCGAAAATCGCAGTACACAGCAACGACAAGCGCATTGACCCCATCGGGACTTGCGTCGGCATGCGCGGGATGCGTGTGCAAGCGGTTACGCAGGAACTGGCAGGCGAGCGTGTCGACATTGTTTTGTGGAACGCGGATCCGGCCCAATTTGTGATCGGGGCGCTTGCGCCTGCTGAGGTCTCCTCCATCCTTGTGGACGAAGACAAGCACGCTATGGATGTCGTCGTTGACGACGAGAATCTGGCGATCGCCATCGGCCGCAACGGCCAGAACGTGCGCCTGGCATCCGAGCTCACAGGCTGGACCATCAACCTGATGACTGAGGCCGAGTCGCAGGAAAAGAACAAGGCAGAGAGCGAAGTCACCCGGTCTCTGTTCATGCAAAAGCTCGATGTTGATGAAGAAATGGCGGACATTCTCATTCAGGAGGGTTTCAACACCCTGGAGGAAGTCGCATACGTCCCCATCAACGAGATGATGGAAATCGAGGCCTTCGACGAGACTACGGTGAACGAGTTGCGCAGCCGTGCGCGCGACGCGCTGTTGGTGCAGGCGATTGCCAAGGAAGAGCAGGTCGAGGGAATGGAGCAGGATCTGCTAAACCTTGACGGAATGGACAAGGATCTAGCCGCCACGCTTGCGGCGAACAAGATCAAGACCCGAGATGACCTCGCCGACCTTGCCGTCGACGAGCTCTCTGAGATGACAGGCATGGATGCCGAGCGTGCGAAGGATCTGATCATGAAAGCTCGCGCACATTGGTTTGCTGAGGAGCAGAAATAATCATGGCCCTTACCAGCGTTTCACAATTTGCCGGCGAGCTGAAAATGCCCGCCAGTGCGCTCATCGAGCAGCTTCGCGCCGCCGGTGTGATCAAGAAACTTGTCGAAGATACGCTGACCGAGCAGGACAAGACCAAACTTCTTGAATATCTGCGCAAGTCCCATGGGGCTGCGGCAGAGCCCAAGAACAAGATCACTCTTACACGAAAGCAGACGTCGGAGATTATCAAGAAATCGGACTCCAGCGGCAAGGCCCGTACTATCCAGGTGGAAGTGCGCAAGAAGCGCGTGTTTGTAAAACGCGATGCTGAAGTGGGCGATCCAGCCGCTATGGTCGAGGAAGTCGTGCCGATCGAGGCGGTCGCGCCACCGGTCGCGCTTGAGGTTAAGGAAGTCCCGGTATTGCCTGAGGTCGTTGCGGTCGCGCCGGAAGTGGTACCTCCTCCTGTTCCTGCGCCGGTTGTGGTTGAGGTCGCCAAGGTGGTTCCAGTGGAGCAAGTTGCACCTGTTGAACTTGTTGCGGCAGTAGTAACGCCTCCAGTAGCAACAGCGCCGGTACCGACGACTGCGCCTGTGGCGCCCCGGCGCCCGGTGCATACCATTGATCCGCAACAGCTCGAGTTGCGCGAATTAGAGCGCCGGCGAGACCAGAATCTGGCCGCTCGCCAGGCCGCCGAATTGCTGGAAAAGCAGGAGCGCGACAAGCGTCTTGCCGAAATGCGTGAAGCGGAGCAGAAAAAAGCTGTGGCAAAGGCCGCTGGAGTAGTGCCCGGCGCCGCCGCCACTACAGCCCCGGCCAGTGACACTACGCTGCACAAGCCCAAGGCCGCCGATGGCGCCGCTAAAGGCGACGCCAAGGCGAAGAAAAAAGTAGTCACCGTTTGGAAGGACGAGTCTGCCAAGCGCCGGGTCATCAAGACCCGCGGCGATGTGGCCGGGGCATCGGGCTGGCACAACCCCAAGGGTGGGCGCCATAACAAGCATTCCTCCGATGTGGAGAATACGGCCAACCAGTTCAGCGCGCCGTCGGAGCCTATTGTTCGTGAAGTGCATGTGCCCGAGACCATTACCGTGGCTGATCTGTCCCACAAGATGGCTGTCAAGGCTACCGAGGTCATCAAGGTGTTGATGAAGCTCGGCAGCATGGTCACAATCAATCAGGTGCTTGATCAGGAAACAGCCATGATCGTGGTGACCGAAATGGGGCATAACCCTATCGCGGCCAAACTGGACGATCCCGAGGCCTACCTCGATGAAGTGCCGGAGCAGCAAAAGCACGAGGTGGAATCGAAGACCCGTCCGCCGGTGGTCACCGTTATGGGCCACGTTGACCACGGTAAGACGTCACTGCTCGACTACATCCGTCGGGCCAAGGTGGCAAGTGGAGAAGCGGGTGGCATTACCCAGCATATTGGCGCTTACCATGTCGATACGCCGGGCGGTACGATCACCTTCCTGGATACGCCTGGCCATGAGGCGTTCACCGCCATGCGCGCCCGTGGCGCCAAGGCGACGGACATTGTTATTTTGGTGGTTGCCGCGGATGACGGGGTGATGCCTCAAACCAAGGAAGCGATACAGCATGCCAAGGTTGCCGGTGTGCCCATCGTCGTCGCAATAAATAAAATCGATAAGCCCGACGCCAATGCCGACCGCGTCAAACAGGAACTGGTGGCGGAAAACGTGCTGCCCGAGGAATACGGCGGTGATTCGCCGTTTGTCTCGGTATCGGCCAAGACCGGAGCGGGAATCGACACCCTGCTCGAGCAGGTATTGCTGCAGGCCGAGGTTCTGGAACTCAAGGCCCCCGTGGAAGCTCCGGCCAAAGGACTCGTTATCGAAGCGCGCCTCGACAAGGGCCGCGGCCCTGTGGTCACGCTGCTGGTGCAATCGGGCACGCTCAAGCGGGGTGACATTGTGCTCGCAGGCACTTCATTCGGTCGGGTTCGCGCTATGCTCGACGAGTCAGGACGCCCGATCCAGGAGGCCGGCCCATCGATCCCGGTTGAAATCCAGGGGCTCGCCGACGTGCCGCACGCAGGCGACGAAATGATTGTTCTCACCGACGAGAAAAAAGCACGCGAAATCGCGCTGTTCCGCCAAGGCAAGTATCGGGATGTCAAACTGGCCAAGCAGCAGGCG
>CAMDRY010000062.1 GCA_945906975.1 Bordetella parapertussis
CCGGCTTCAGGCGGATGTTTCAGGACGATAAAGGTGATGAAATTGTCACCACTAAGGCTGTCCGCGCTCGACTTGTCACGGCGCGGATAGGTGGTGATAATTTCCCCCTCCCGTGCTTGCCGGCGCGGTCTTGCGATGCCGGCTTCAGCTTGATCGAATTGATGGTGGTGGTAGGCATCATCGCCATACTCGCGCTGATGATGATTCCCGGCTATCAGGACAAGCTGATCCGCGACCAGATTGTCGAGGCCATGCCGCTGGCCGACATTGCCAAGTTGCCGGTGGCGATGAGCTGGACCCTCGCGCAGGTTTTTCCCGCTGACAACACCGAGGCGGGCTTGCCCGTGGCGGACAAGATCGTCAATAACTTCATCAGCGCGGTGAGCGTGCAGGCGGGGGTGGTTCACATCACTTTTGGTAACCGTGCCAACGGCAATATCCGCGGCAAGGTCCTGAGCTTGCGTCCGGCCACGGTGGAGGACGCGCCCATCGTGCCGGTCACCTGGGTGTGCGGCTACGCCGCGCCGCCGGCGAAAATGACCGTCAAGGGTGAGAACAAGACCACTATAGCGGCCAATTTTCTGCCCTTCATTTGCCGCGCTCCCGGATGAATAAGCCGGGCTAAGCAGACAAAAAAAGCGGCCGAGGCCGCTTTGTTATGTGCGCCCGGCACGGGCGCACTCTTGGTGCGCATGCTGCACGCGGACCTTTGCCGGCACGGCCGAATCAGGCCGGGACCATCGCGCCTTTCATCTTTTGCAGCGCTTTGACCTCGATCTGGCGGATGCGCTCGGCCGACACCTTGAACTCGTCGGCAAGGTCGTGCAGCGTGGCCGCGTCTTTTTCGCGCAGCCAGCGCGCTTCGATGATGCGGCGGCTGCGCGGATCCAGGCTATGCAAGGCGGTTTGTAATCCGGCTGTTTTGTTGCGCTCGTGTTCTTCGATTTCGAGAATGCGCGAGGGCTCGATGTCCGGGTCGGACAGGTAGGCGATCGGCGAGTAGGCCGCTTCATCCTCGTCCTCGCCGTGTGATTCGAGGGCAATGTCGTGGCCGGACAGGCGCGTTTCCATTTCGCGCACCTCTTCGGGCTTGACGCGCAGGGTCGCGGCCATCTGCGCGACTTCGTCGTGTGTGAGCGACTCGAGCCCCGGCTTCATGCTGCGCAGGTTGAAGAACAGCTTGCGATGCGCCTTGGTGGTGGCAATTTTCATCAGCCGCCAGTTCTTTAGGATGTATTCGTGCATCTCGGCCTTGATCCAGTGGATCGCGAACGAGACCAGACGCACACCGCGCTCCGGGTCATAGCGTTTCACCGCTTTCATCAGGCCGATGTTGCCCTCCTGGATCAGGTCGGCGTGCGGCAGGCCGTAACCCAGATAGCCGCGGGCGGTGGACACAACCACACGCAGGTGCGACAGCACCAGTTTGCGCGCGGCATTGATGTCTTCGCTGTCGCGGTAGCGGCGGGCGAGGGAAATCTCCTCTTCCGCGCTCAGCATGGGCATGCGATTCACCGCCTGGATGTAACTATCCAGGGTGCCGACTGCCGGTACCGGTAAAGCCATGGTCATGGTTTGGTTCATTTTGGCATCTCCTTCGGGTGCAGGTGTGACGGCCGGACTTGCCAGAGCCGTAGAATCCCCCTGTGATCCTCCACGCTCATTTTAGCACTCTGGAGATTAGAGTGCTAATTACGGGATTGGTTCCCGTGTTTAGCGCGGTTCAATCTGCCATAAGTGCTTACTTACTGATAAATAAGCCCCGGCCCAGCCGAGGCCAGCCGAAAAAACCAGGAAATGCAAGGCGGCTTGCCAGTCCAAGGCCTGAAGGCGGAAATTGGAGTCGTAGGTGGCGGCAAACCGGGCAATTTCAAGGTTCATCAGCCCGCCGGCCAGCGCCAGTATGACCAGCGCGATGACCCCGCCCAAGCCGCCTTGCAAGATGCCCAGTTAAAAAAACGGCCGTCGGATAAAGGCATTGGTGGCCCCGATCAGCTTGGACACCTCGATTTCGTCGCGCAGGGTCAGGATTTGCAGCCGGATGGTGTTGAAGGTAACGGCGATCAGGCCCACTGCTAGCAAGGCGGTGAGTACGAACACGGCGATACGCACCAGCCCGAGCAGTGCGTCCAGCCGGCGGATGAAGGCCGAATCGAGTTGCACGTGGGCCACTTTGGGTAGTTTTGCCAGGTCGCGACTGAGGAGCTCGGCGGTGGTGGTATCGCTGCCGGCCAGTTCGATGACAAAGGCATCGGGGAGAGGATTGCTTTGCAGGGTGCCCAGGATGTCGCCCATGCCCTCGTTTTTCTTCAGTTCGGCCAGGGCTTGGTCGCGCGGCACAAAGCGGTGTTTTTTGGCCGCCGGGGACGCCTTGATGGCGCTGACGACTTGGGCGATGTCCGTCGCCGCAGCGTTGGCGGACATGAACACGCTCATTTCGGGCGCGGTAGCGAGCAGGCCGGCGACGCGCTGCATGTTGAGCAGCAGCACATAGGCACCCAGGGGCAGCGCCAGCGCCACGCCGATGACCAGCACGTTAAGCGCCGAGGACAGCGGGGCCTGCTTGAGTCGCGCCCGGGTGGTGCGAAAGCTTTGCACATGCTGATGAAACCAGGCTTTCATGCGCCCGCCTCAAGCCCAAGCCTGCCGTGGTCAAGTTGCAGCACGCGTGCGCCGCCGGCCTGGTGACGTGCGCTGAGCTTGCTGTCGTGTGTGGCGATGAGCACGGTGACGCCGACATCGTGGAAGGATTTGAACATTGCCATGATGTCGGCGGCGTAGTCGGCATCGAGGTTGGCGGTGGGCTCGTCGGCGAGCAGGATGCCGGGCCGGTTGACGATGGCGCGGGCGATGCAAAGCCGTTGTTGTTCGCCACCCGAGAGCGTGACCGGGTTGGCTTTTTCGCGCGCCAGCAGCCCGACCTTGTCAAGCGCCGCGCGGGCGCGTCTGGCCGCCTCGGCTGGCGAGCTGCCCGATAACTGCAGCGGCAGCAGCACGTTCTCCAGCGCGTTCCGGTCGTGCAGCAGCTTCTGGTCCTGGAAGATCAGGCCGAGGTTGCGCCGCAGGTAGGGGATGGCGGTGCGCTTCATCGCGCTGACATTCTGGCCGTTGATCAGCACCGCGCCGGCGGAGGCCCGTTCTATCGCCGGCACCAGCTTGAGTAGCGTGCTTTTCCCGGCGCCCGAGTGGCCGGAAATGAACACCAGTTCACCCGGGGCGATGTCAAAGCTGATCGAGGTCAGCGCCTCGTAACCGCCGGGGTAGCGTTTGCTGACATTGCGGAAGCTGATCGCCGGCGTGACCGCGGGTGTCGCGTTTTGCGGCCCCGGGTGCTTGGCGGGTGACGGCGATGCGCGAATGAATTCAGCCATGCCGGGGCGCTTCAGTCGAGCAGTGCGGCGACAAAATCGGCGGCGACGAAGGGCCGCAGGTCATCCAGACCCTCGCCGACGCCGATGAAGCGCAGCGGGATGGGGTGCTGCTTGAGGTTTTTGGAGCGCGTCAGCGCGATGGCGGCGAGGACGCCGCCCTTGGCGGTGCCGTCGAGTTTGGTGACGATCAGGCCGGTGAGCCCCAGCGCCTCGTCGAAGGCCTTGACCTGGGCGATGGCGTTCTGGCCGGTGTTACCGTCGATGACCAGCCAGATCTCGTGCGGCGCGCCCGGTTCGGCCTTGGCGATGACACGCTTGACCTTTTTTAGCTCTTCCATCAGGTGGACCTGGGTCGGCAGCCGGCCTGCGGTGTCGGCAAGCACGATGTCACTGCCGCGCGCGCGGCCGGCGCTGATGGCGTCGAACATCACCGCGCTGGCGTCGCCGCCCTGCTGCGAGATGACCGCGACACCGTTGCGATCGCCCCAGGCGGCAAGCTGTTCGCGCGCGGCCGCGCGGAAGGTGTCGCCGGCGGCGAGCAGCAGTTTGTAACCGGCCTGCTGGTAATGCTGCGCGAGTTTGCCGATGGACGTGGTTTTGCCGGCGCCGTTGACGCCGACCATCATCACCACCCAGGGGCGCGTTGTGCTCGGTTGCGCGGTTTGCTCCAGCGGCGCGAGCAGCGCGAGCAATTCTTCGGCCAGAACCCGCTTGAGTTGCGCCGCCTCGGACAAGCCCTCCTTGCGCGCCCGCACGCGCATGCGCCCGAGCAGGAATTGCGTCGCCTCGACGCCGGCGTCGGCGGAGAGCAGCACGGCTTCGAGCTCGTCGTAAAGCGCGTCGTCGATCTTGCCCAGACCGAACAAGCCGCCAAGCTGGCTGCCGGTGCGGCGCAGGCCGCCCTTGAGGCGCGCCAGCCAACCCGTGCGTGCGGGTTCCGCGTCCGCGCCTGTGGTGGTGGCGGTGGCGGTGGTGGTGGCGACGGCCTCAGGCGTGGCCTCGGGAAGGGATTTTTTCTTGAGAAAGCTCAACATAGTCTGCACCGCGGCGCGGGACGGTAAAATACACGGTCAATACTGCGGTAATTCTAGCAGAGGACACCAGGCCATCCTGGCAAGAAACAGCAGGCGAAACGCGGCGCGCAACATCGCGCCGAACACAATGCCAAACGCAAGACGAAAGCAGGGGGGCAACAGCGTACGCATCATCGGCGGGGTGTGGCGCAGTCGCGTGCTGCGCTTTCCGGATGCGACCGGCTTGCGCCCCAGCCCCGATCGCGTGCGTGAAACCTTGTTTAACTGGCTTGGACAGGATTTGACCGGACTTGCCTGTCTTGATCTGTTTGCCGGCAGCGGGGCGCTCGGATTTGAGGCCGCATCGCGCGGCGCGCGCAGCGTGGTGATGACCGAGGACGACCGCGCCGCCGCCGCCGCGCTGCGCGCCAATGCCATTTTGCTCGATGCCAAAAGCTGGCGACTGGCCGCAGGTGATGCGCTAGAATTCCTGCGTTCGCGCCGTGGCGGGCAGTCCGGTGCTTTGTTTGATGTGGTGTTCCTTGACCCGCCGTTTGGCACGGACCTGCTCGCGCGGGTGATGCCCTTGCTGCCGCAGGTATTGGCGCCGGGGGCGCGCGTCTATGTCGAGAGCGATGAAGCTTTGAAGGTGCCGGAGGGTTGGGAACTGCTCAGGCAGGGCAAGGCCGGTGTCGTGCATTATCACCTTATGCAGAGAGTCCAATTATGATCAGGGCCGTTTATCCGGGAACATTTGATCCGATCACATGCGGTCACGAAGATCTGGTGCGCCGTGCCGCCGGTCTTTTTGACACGGTCGTCGTTGGTGTTGCCGACAGTCGCGGAAAAAAACCCTTTTTCACGCTGACCGAGCGCATCGACCTGGCGCGCGATGCGCTGGCGCAATACAAAAATGTCCGCGTCGAGGGTTTTTCCGGGCTGTTGCGCGACTTTGTCCACCAGCAGGAGGCGCGCGTGATCCTGCGCGGCCTGCGCGCCGTGTCGGACTTCGAGTACGAGTTTCAGATGGCGGGCATGAACCGCACGCTGATCCCGCACGTTGAAACGGTGTTCCTCACGCCATCCGAGCAATACATGTTCATCTCGGCCACCATCGTGCGGGAAATCGCCATGCTGGGTGGCGATGTCGGGCCGTTTGTCCCGCCGGCGGTGCAGGAGCGCATGCGCGCCAAGGTCAAGCAACTCGGTGGCTAGCCGGGCGGGCGGCTGATATGGCCTTGATCATCACGGACGAGTGCATTAATTGCGATGTCTGCGAGCCGGAGTGCCCGAACGGCGCCATCACACAGGGCGCGGAGATTTACGAGATTAATCCGGCTTTGTGCACCGAGTGTGTTGGGCACTTCGATACGCCCCAGTGTGTGGCGGTGTGTCCGGTCGATTGCATTCCGGTCAATCCGGAGCACATTGAATCGCGCGAGCTCTTGCAGCTCAAATACGCCGGGCTGATGGCGGAAAAAAAATTCCCCGCCTGAATTCCCCGCTTTTATTTGCCTAAAGCCGCTTCAGCCGCGGCTTTCCAGTCAATTTGCATGACGAAATTGTCACGCCCTTGATACCCTTGCGTGTATTGCCGGCGTGGTGACGGGGGTCGCCGCGCTATTTCTGGCAGGACGGGCAATAAAAAGTCGAGCGCTGCCCCATGCGTTTTACCCTGATCGTGGTGGCGCAAACCCGGCAGGGCAGGCCGTCGCGGCCGTAGACAAAATACTCCTGCTGGAAGTAACCCGATGAGCCGTCGGCGTGGACGAAATCGCGCAGGCTGCTTCCGCCGGCCTTGAGCGCTTTTTCCAGGGTCTCGCGCACGGTGTCGACCAGGCGTGCGCAACGCGCCAGACTGACGCGCCCGGCGCGTGTCGCCGGGTTGATGCGGGCGTGGAACAGGCTTTCGTTGGCGTAAATGTTGCCAACGCCGACGACCATTTTGTGGTCCATCAGCGCCAGCTTGACCGCCGCGCTGCGGCCGTGCATCGCGGCATGCAGAAATTTCGCGTTGAACTGTTCTTCCAGTGGTTCGACGCCGAGCCCGGCAATCAGCGGGTGTGCGGTGACGTCCCCGCTCTCCCACAGCACCGCGCCAAAGCGCCGCGGATCGTGCAGGCGCAACAACTTGTCGCCAAATTCGAGGTCAAAGTGATCGTGTTTCCTCACCGGCGTGCCCCTTGGCAGGATGCGAAGACTGCCCGACATGCCCAGATGCAATATCAGCCAGCCGGATTGGCCGGTCTTGGCCTGAACGCAGTCGAGCAGCAGGTACTTGCCGCGCCGGGAAATGCCGCGCACGGTGCTGCCGCTGAGCTTGCGCTCAATGCCTTGCGGCACCGGCCAGCGCATGCGCCGGTCGCGCACGATGACGCCGGTGATGGTCTGCTTGAGCAGGTGGGGCGCGATACCGCGGCGGGTTATTTCTACTTCGGGAAGTTCTGGCATGGCTTTGCGACTGGCACGAAACGCGGGTAGCGCAATATACAAGGTCGGGAGGCCGCCGGCCTTGCTGCGGTGCCGGCAGCTGAAAATAATAGCGCCACGGCTCGTGTTGCGGCCCTATTCCCGCCAGCCTGCTAAACTGGCTCATCCTGCACAAATTTCCCGAGCATCCATGCCTTCTTTTGCCGCAGTCCCCCGCCCTTCACCTGCCGCCCCGACTTCGTCGGCCTGGCGCCGGCTGGCGCTGGTGCTCGCTTGTACGCTGCTCGCCGCTTGCGCGCAAAAGCCGCTCGCGCAGGCGCAAGCCGGCGACCAGGAGGACGATGACGAGGATGAGCAAAATGTAAGCGCCCAGGCGCAGGCCCCGGCGGCAAAACTGCCGCTCTCGGCTTTGCCCAACATGGAACTCAACGGCGGCATGTTGTACGAATTCTTGCTTGCCGAGGTCGCGCTGCAGCGCGGGAATGTCGGACTTGCTGCGCAGGCTTATGTCGATCTGGCGAAAAAAACCCGCGATCCGCGCGTGGCCAAACGCGCCACGGAGATCGCGCTCTACGCGCGCATGTCGGGCATCGCCACCGAATCCGCGCGCATCTGGCTCGAAACCGAGCCGCAGTCGGCGCAGGCCTTGCAGACGCTCACCGGTTTGCTCGTCAGCACCAATCGCCTGAACGAGGCGCAGCCCTATCTGAAATCCTTGCTGGTCTCCGGGGGGCGCAGTCCGGCCGACGGTTTTTTGCAGCTCAATCGCCTGCTTGGCAGCAACCCTGACAAGGCCGCGACCCTGCGCACGATTCAAGACCTGGCGACGGCGTTCCCGGACCTGCCCGAGGCGAAGTTTGCCATCGCGCAGGCGGCGCTTGCCGCCGGTCAGGACCCGCTCGCGTTGGTGCAGGTCCGCGAAGCGGCCTCGATGCGGCCCGACTGGGAGCTTGCGGCGCTGTTCGAGGCGCGGCTGTTGCAAAAAACTTCGGTGAGTGCCGCGCGCGAACGCCTTGCAGCGTACCTGAAGCGCAACCCCAAGGCGCGCGAAGCGCGCATGAGCTATGCGCGCGCACTTGTCGCCGAGCAAAAGCTGCCGGAGGCGCACGCCGAGTTCCAGCGCCTGCTGACCGAATTTCCGGACAATCCGGATGTGGTCTACGCGGTCGGCCTGCTGGCTTTCCAGTTGAACGACTACCCGGCGGCGCGCCAGAGCCTCGAGCGCCTGCTGACGATGAATTTCCGCGATCGCAACACGCTGCGCTTGTATCTGGGGCAGATTGCCGAGGAAGAGAAAAAGCTTCCCGATGCGCTGCGCTGGTACGGCGAGGTGACGCGTGGCGAGCAGTATCTCAACGCGCAGTTGCGCTATGCCCAGGTGCTGGCCAAGCAGGGTAACCTGGAGGGCGCACGCTCCCACCTGCGCCAGATCGGTGCGGCCAATGCGCAACAAAAAGGCCAACTGGTGCTGGCCGAGGCGGCGCTGCTGCGCGATGCCAAACGCGAGCGCGAGGCGTTTGACCTGGTTGCCGGCGCACTCGGCGAGCAGCCGGACAACCCTGATCTGCTGTACGACTACGCCATGCTGGCGGAAAAAATAGATCGCATCGATGCGATGGAAACGTCGCTACGAAAACTGATTGTCCTGCGTCCTGATCATGCCCATGCCTACAATGCGCTGGGCTATTCCTTGGCCGATCGCAATCAGCGCCTGCCCGAAGCCAAGCAGTTGATTGAAAAAGGCCTGTCTCTGGCGCCCAATGATGCGTTCATTCTCGACAGCATGGGCTGGGTGTTCTACCGCATGGGCGACAACAAGACGGCGATAGAGTATCTGCGGCGCGCTTTTGCCATGCGGCCGGACGCTGAGATTGCAGCGCACCTGGGTGAAGTGCTGTGGGCTAATGGCGAGCGGGTCGAGGCGGAAAAAATCTGGAGCGACGCGATGCGGCAGTATCCGGGCAATGAAGTCATAGCCAGCACCATCAAACGCCTCAAACTCTGAGCGCCCTGCCATGCGCGTTGCGTTGTTGTTGTTTGCCACGCTGCTCGGCGCGTGCGCGCAGATGCCCGGCCAACCGGTAGCCATCGAGGCCAAAGGCGATTTTGAGCTCACCGGCCGCGTGGCTATCAAGAACGCCGGTGAGGGTGCCAGCGGCGCAATCACCTGGCGGCATGCCGTCGGGGCCGATGACGTGTTCATCACTTCCCCCATCGGTCAGGGTATCGCACGCATCACCCGCGTCGGAGAGCAGGTAAAACTGGTTACGGCCGATGGCCAATCGTTTGAGGCGGCTGATGCCGAGATACTTACGGAGCGGGCGCTAGGCTGGCGTTTGCCGCTGAAGGGGCTTCCCGACTGGGTGCAGGCGCGTCCTGTTGCGGGTGAGGAGGCTGAAACCATCCGTGACGCCGCCGGCCAGCCGAGCGAAATCCGCCAGTCGGGTTGGCGCATCGAGTACCTTGCCTGGCGCGATGCACTGCCCTCGCGCCTGACGTTTTTTCGCGACAAGCTGGAAATACGATTGATCGTGGACCGCTGGGTTTTGCCGCCATGAGCGAAGATCTGGACGCGCTATGGGCGCGGGTGTGGCCGGCGCCGGCGAAATTGAACCTTTTTTTACATGTGGTCGGGCGCCGCGATGACGGCTATCACCTGCTGCAGTCCGCCTTTCGTCTTGTCGATCTCGTGGATAGTTTGCGCTTCGCCCGGCGGCACGATGACAGGATTGCGATGGCGGTCGCGCTCGAGGGCGTGCCTGAGGCGAGCGACCTGTGCGTGCGCGCCGCCCGTTTGTTGCAGACTGCGGCTGCTGCGCGTGGCAGCGACGTATGCGGCGTTACCATTCATCTGGACAAGCGCATTCCCATGGGGGGTGGGCTTGGCGGCGGCAGTTCGGACGCCGCGACCGTGCTGATGGCCCTGAACCGGCTGTGGCGTCTGGGTATGAGCGCCGCGCAATTGCAGGCGCTCGGGCTCGGGCTTGGCGCGGATGTGCCGTTCTTTTTGTCAGGCGGCAACGCCTTTGCCGAGGGGGTTGGGGAAGTACTTACTCCGCTTACCTTGCCGCCGGCGTGGTACCTCATCCTGGTGCCGCCAGTGCAGGTGCCGACGGCCACGGTTTTTACCGCGTCAGAATTGACACGAAATACAAAAAGCGTCAAAATATCAAGCTTTTCCGGCGTATCGTCAGGCGTTTCTTCCCGCGCGGCTGGAGGCAGATTGGGTGTCGATTTCGGCCACAATGACTTGCAGTCCGTGGTGTATGCGAAATATGCCGAGGTGGCCCGCTGCCTGGATTGGCTGGCGCGGCATGGTTCGGCGCGTATGAGTGGTTCAGGTGCCTGTGTGTTCGCGCAGTTCGACACGCGCGGTGAGGCCGACGCGGTGAGCGCGAAGCTCCCGGCAGATATGCGCGGCATGGTGGTAGAAGGATTGCAGCGGCATCCTGTGGATGCCGGCTAGTTTCAGTTTCATGCGGTTGCGGCACAGGTTACGGATGGGGAGTCGCCAAGCTGGTTAAGGCACCGGATTTTGATTCCGGCATGCGAAGGTTCGAATCCTTCCTCCCCAGCCCATTGGTTTTGTGTTGTTCGTGACCAGGCTGGCCAGTGACGGGCGGCACGATGCCCAGTACAGAGGTCAAGATGAAAAAGCGTAGCTGCCACGGTTGTTGCAAACGCGGCGGCTGGTTTTTGTGATTATCAAACGACAGGGAGCGGCCAACCGTCATGCGCATAACGCGTGGCGGAATGGCGAGGCAATGGCCTACGACAGCCTGATGGTATTCACGGGGAACGCCAACCCCAAGCTGGCTCAGGAGGTGGTTAAACGCCTCAATATTCCGCTTGGGCAGGCGACGGTCGGCAAATTCTCCGATGGCGAAGTGATGGTCGAGTTGCGCGAGAACGTGCGCGGACACGACTGCTTCGTGCTGCAACCCACTTGTGCCCCGACCAACGACAACCTGATGGAGGTGTTGGTCATGGTGGACGCGTTGCGTCGCGCATCGGCCGGCCGCATTACTGCGGCGATTCCCTATTTTGGTTATGCGCGACAGGACCGGCGCCCGCGTTCGGCGCGCGTTGCAATCAGCGCCAAGGTTGTCGCCAATATGATTCAGGCGGTCGGTGTCGACCGCGTGCTGACCATGGATTTGCATGCCGACCAGATACAGGGATTTTTTGATGTCCCGGTAGACAATATTTACGCCACGCCCATCCTGCTTGGTGACGTGTGGAAGCATAATTACGAGAACCTGATCGTGGTGTCGCCTGATGTGGGCGGTGTTGTGCGCGCGCGGGCCCTGGCCAAGCGCCTCGAATCGGATCTGGCGATCATCGACAAGCGGCGCCCCAAGGCCAATGTGTCCGAAGTGATGAATATTATCGGTGACGTCGACGGCCGCACCTGCGTCATCATGGACGACATGGTGGACACGGCCGGCACGCTGACCAAGGCGGCCGAGGCGCTCAAGGCGCGGGGCGCGATTCGCGTGCTCGCCTATTGCACGCACCCCGTGCTGTCGGGCGGGGCGGTGGCGCGCATCGAGGATTCGGCGCTCGATGAGTTGGTTGTGACCAACAGCATTCCGCTGAGCCCCGAGGCGGCGGCGAGCAAGAAGATACGCGTGCTGTCGGTGGCCGGCCTGCTGGCTGAAACAATTTTGCGTATCAGCAACGAAGATTCGGTGTCGTCGTTGTTCATGGAATAAGAAATTCTTTCCGGCTGCGTTACGACGCGGCC
>CAMDRY010000063.1 GCA_945906975.1 Bordetella parapertussis
GACCCGAAGCGGACTGTCACGAGCCACTAATTCCGGAACATAATTCGCGCCTAGCTTGGGGAGCCAAGTAAGGCTCGAACTTACCGTTATTGAATGTCCGCTCGTGGTCAATCGTCCATAGAACAAAGCCGCCATTCCTGCAAAACAAGCGGCTGACCAGCGGTGTGGAATTATCATGAAATCGATGGCATCGACTGGAAACCCTTATTTGGCGCGGCCCTCCAGCCATCGGCACTCTATTACAGGCGGATTTTCCGCCAAGCCCCCGAGCGCCAGCGCAAGGCCAGCGCGAGGCTCATGGCGATCATGTAGATGAGCGCGGCAAGCCAGGCGCCGACCGCGCCCAGGCCGAACTGCGGCAGGAAGCCGACCCAGCCCTCACCCGGCGCAAATGCCAGCATGTGGGCAAGCGGCACAAAACCGTACCAGGACAAGAGCAGCAGGATCAGCGCCGGCACGCGCGCATCGCCGGCGCCGCGCAGGCAAAAATTGGCGCCAAGATGGATGGCGTCAAACACCTGGTAACCGGCGGCGATCCACAGCAGCACGCTACCCAGCTTCACCACCTCTGCGGCGCGCGGGTCGCCGGCGGTGACAAACACCGTCATGAACCAGGGCCCGCCGACGGCAAGCACCAGGCCGAGCACGCCCATGTAGGCGATGGCGATGGCGGTGGCGGCATTACCGACGCGATAGGCCCAGTCGCGATCGCCCGCGCCTATCGACTGCCCGACCAGCGTGGTGGCGGCGATGGCCATGCCCACCGCCGGCATGTAGGCCACCGAGGTGAGCATCATGACGATCTGCGTGGCCGCGCCATCGACCGGGCCCAGCGTCACCAGCATCAACTGGAACAGCGCAAAGCCGGTGACATCTGCGGCCGGCGACAAGCCCATCGGGAAGCCAAACTTGAACAACGTCGCGACGCGCGGCCAATCGGGCTTCCAGGCAGTGCGCGAGCCGAACTCCGCGCTCACGTCCCGTGAGACAAACATCAGCAGCCCCAGCACCACGCCCACCGTGACCGAAATGGTCGAGGCCCACGCCGCGCCGGCCATGCCCATGCCAAGCCCGAAGATCAGCGCCTGGTTGAGCACGACATTGAGCAGCATGACCACGGCCATCACCGCCAGCGTGATGCGGGTACGGCCTATGCCGTTGAAAAACCCCGTAAAGGCAAACAAGGCCACCGACGCCGGGCCGCCCAGCAGGCGCGGCCACCAGAACTCCAGCGCCAGGCGCTCGATCTGGGCGTCAAGGTGAAAGGGCGCGAGCAGCCAGTGGCCCGCCTCGGCGACGAGCAAAAAAAACGGAATGGTGACGAGCGCGGCCCAGAAGCCGGTCCAGGCCGCCTGCGCCGCGTCGTGCTTGCGCCCGGCGCCAAAGGCCTGCGCGGCGAGGGTCTGCACCGCCATGCCGATGCCGAACATCAGCAAAAAAAACGCCAGCATCAGCCAGAAAATTGCGCCCATCGCCGCCACCGCCTCGGTCGAGATGTGGCCAAGAAACCAGGTGTCGGTGAGATTGAGCGCCGCGGTGATGCCCGAGTTGGCGATCAGCGGCACGGCGAGTAACAGCACGACGCGATAGTCGACACGCCGCTGGCCTTGCGCATTGAGGCGCAGGGCGGGCAGCGGGCGGGCGGTGGCTGTGGCGGATGGAGGCATGGCTGGCATAAAAGCAAACGCGGGACTCCGTTGGGGAGTCCCGCGCTGGTGTAGTGGCGAAATTATACGCCTGGAAGCGATCCCCAACAGGCACTGATAGTCATTGCGAGGAGCAAAGCGACGAAGCAATCTCGTCGCATTACAGCAGTCGCCGCCAGCGCGACGGGATTGCTTCGCTGCGCTCGCAATGACGGCACACGATCGTCTAGTTCAGCGTCGCCCCCGATTCGCACACCACCCTGCCCCACTTGTCATATTCGCTTTTGAGGTAGGCCGCGAATTCCTCCGGCGTGGTCGGCGTGGCCTCCATGCCTGATGCGACCAGCAGTTGCTGCACATCGGACAGGCGCTGCGCGATGATGCGGCCCGGCACATCGGTGGTACCGCCCGAGGACAGCGGTATGACGATGCGCACCGGCCGCGACGGATAGCCCTGCGCGATCGCGTTCGCGGCCAGGAGCTTTCCAATGCATACGGGCATCAGTGCTCGCATCATCGACGCCCCGATTGGCGTTTTGTAAGCCATGGTGTAACAGCCGCGCCACCGGTGCGGCTACTGCCAATTCACCGCAACATGCCCCAATGCACGCCAAAAGTACGCAGCGACTACAGCCCCCAGCCCCAGTTGGCCAGCGTGGCGGCGTCGGCCTCGCGTTCGCCGAACACATACTTGCCGCCGCAGAATATCAGCGGCTTTCGCTCGGTGCGCTCGAAACGCTCGACTTCGCCGATGAACAAGATATGGTCGCCGGCGTCCTGGTGCGAATGCGTGCTGCACTCCAGCCAGGCGGCGCAATCGACGATCAGCGGCGTGCCGCCGGCGCCGGTGCGAAACTCTATGCCCTGAAACTTGTCCGGAATGCGCGAGGCAAAGCGCTGCGACAAATTGGCCTGCTCCTCGGCGAGAATGTTGACGGTGAAATGCGAGCCGTCGCGAAACATCGACAGGGAGGGCGAGTTGGAGTTGAGCGACCACAGCACCAGCGGCGGGTCGAGCGACAGTGAAGAAAAAGAATTGATGGTGAGACCGACCAGGCTGCCGTCATTGGTGCGCGTGGTGACGATGGCCACACCGGTCGGAAAAACCCCCAGGGCGCTGCGAAAGGCGCGGGTATCAAATGCTGCTGGCGTGCTCAAAAGCGATCCTCGTTAAATAAATGTGTGCGGCTTTGCGCTGCGTGCTTCTTTGATCGACGTCGTTGTCGTTGTCGTTGATGGTCGTCGTTGATGGTTGTAACTATCGCCAGGTCGGGCTGCGTTTTTTTGCCCGTTCCGGCTTGGGTGGTTTCACCTGCTGCTGTTTTTGCGCCACGTCCTCGCGGGCACGGGCGACCAGGCCCTTGAGTTGCTGCGCGCCGGGCTCGTATTGCTTGGGCCAGATGACAGCAGGCAAAGCATACCCCGTCGCGGCATATTCGGCAGCCGCATGCAGCGTGAAATTGGGATTGGCAAGGTGCGGCCGCGCCAGTGCGACCAGGTCTGCGCGGCCGGAGGCGACCAGGGTGTTGACCTGGTCGGCGCTGGTGATGGCACCCACCGCCATGGTGGCGATGCCGGCCTCGTTGCGAATTTGCTCGGCGAACACCGCCTGGTACATGCGGCCATAGACAGGACGCGAAGCCGGGTCGGTCTGGCCGGTGGAACAATCAACGAGGTCGCAGCCATGCGCCTTGAGCAGCGTGGCGGTGGCGACGGCGTCCGCGGCGCTCAGACCACCGGGCATCCAGTCGGTCAGCGACAGGCGCACCGCCATGGGCTTTGCCGCCGGCCACACCGCGCGCACGGCATCGAACACCTCGAGCGGGTAACGCATGCGGTTCGCGAGGGTGCCGCCGTACTCGTCGGTGCGCCGGTTGGTGACCGGCGACACAAAGGAAGCCAGCAGGTAACCGTGCGCCATGTGCACTTCGAGCATATCAAAGCCGCAATCGGCGGCCATGCGCGCCGAGGCGACATATTGGTCGCGCACGCGGTCCATGTCGGCGCGGTCCATTGCGCGCGGCACCTGCGACACGCCGGGGTAATAGGGCAGCGGCGAGGCCGACAGGACGGGCCAGTTTTTGTCGGGCGCGCCCTCGGCCAGCGGTTTGTCGATTTTTTCCCAGGCCAGCTGGGTCGAGCCTTTGCGCCCGGCATGGCCGAGTTGCAGGCAGATTTTCGCCGCACTTTGCGCGTGCACGAAATCGACAATGCGCTTCCATTGCGCGGCATGCCCTGCGGTGTAGAGTCCGGCGCAACCGGGGCTGATGCGCGCGTCGGCCGCAACGCAGGTCATTTCGGTATAGACGAGGCCGGCGCCACCCAGCGCGCGCGCGCCGTAATGCACCAGGTGCCAGTCGTTGGGCGTGCCCTCAACCGCCGAGTACTGGCACATCGGCGAGACGACGACGCGATTGACCAGCTTCATGTCGCGCAGGCTGAAGGGCGAGAACAGCGGCGGCGGCGGCGTGAAGTTTTTCGGCAGCGTGAATTTTTCCGTCCGCGCCACCTCTTGCGCCCACCAGGCGTCGAGGTCGCGGATCAGCGCGGCGTCGCGCAGGCGCAGGTTCTCATAGGTGATCTGCTTGGAACGGCTCATCAGCGCGAAATTGAACTGCACCGGATCCATGTGCCAGAAGCGCCCGACGTTTTCAAAAAAGCCCAGGCTGACGTTGGCCGAGTGCTGGATGCGCTCGACCTCTTCGCGCCGCGCCGTCTCGTAGGCGCCCAACGCGACCTTGATGTGACCGGGGTTGGCCATCACCGTCTTGTGCAGCGCGATGGCGTCCTCGAGCGCGAGCTTGGTGCCCGAGCCTATGGAGAAATGCGCCGTGTGGGCGGCATCGCCCAGCAGCACCACGTTGTCGCAGTGCCAGGTGGCGCATTTGATGGTGGGGAAATTGCGCCACAACGAGCGATTGGTCAGCACCTTGTTCTGCTTGCCGTCCGGGCCGCGCAATTCCTCGGCGAAAATATTTTCGATGTAAGCCGCGGTGGCTTTTTCGTCCTCGACCGCCAGGCCGGAGTTCTTGAAGGCCGCGTCGGTGGTCTCCACCACCAGCGTGCATTCGCCCTCGGTAAACTGGTAGGCGTGCAGGTTCCAGATGCCGTCCTTGTTTTCCTGGAAGCTGTAGGTGAAGCCGGGCAGGTTCATGTTGGCACCCAGCCAGACGAACTTGTTGGGGCGCAGGTCCACGCTGGGCTTGAAGTGATCCTTGAGCGATTCGCGCACCGCGCTGGCTATGCCGTCGGACGCCACGATCAGGTCGGCGCCGGCGTGCGCGGCCGGGCCCTTATCCTCGGCCTGGTAGGTGATGTTGACGCCCAGCGCAGCGGCGCGCCGCTGCAGGATCTGCAGCAGGGCGAGCCGCTTTATGCCCGAGAAACCATGGCCGGAGGACTTGTGCACCGTGCCCTTGTAGCGGGTGTAGATGTCATCCCAGTAGGCGAAGTTGATGGCGATGTCGTGGTAGGAAGGCTCGTCGGCAAGGCGCAGGTTGTTGAGCGTCTCATCCGACAGCACGATGCCAAAGCCGAAGGTGTCGTCGGCGCGGTTGCGCTCGGTCACATTCACTTGGGCATTGGGCATGCTCTTTTTCGCCAGGATGGCGAAATAAAGGCCGGCAGGGCCGGCTCCGATGACGTCGATTCTCATCTATCCACTCCAGGGTGAAACACGGGAAATGTTGTGACGACTGCGGTCCATTCTACAGCCGGGCTTTGCGACTGCGTTCAGCCAAGCCTGTCAACCGGGCCTGCCGGCAAAGGCAGGCCGGAAGGTCGGAAGGCCGCGCAGGAAAAACCATCAGGAAACCCGGGGAAACTCGGCCACATTGACAGCCTTGGTCGCCGCACATATATTTGAGGCTTAAAGTATCATGTTTTGCCATAATGTTTCACTCCCCGTTTCAGCGGCGTTTCACTCGGAGTCGTATCGTGGGGGAGGGGCGGGGGGCGGAGGCCGCCGCAGAAACATGGCACGCATCCGCCAAGGGGCGATGTCGATGTCGGTTTCGTTGTCAACATCGTAGGGTCGTACTGCCGTCCCGTCTTGCTATAGTGCCGTCTTGCCACCTTAGCGTCGTCTTACTGTCTTACTAGTACCGGCCTTGCCTTTGGTTTATCCTCAACGTTCTCAACGCTTTCAACGTATTGCGTCCGTAGCGCCACCCCGCTCCACCGCGTTCCACCCTTAGGGAGACACTTGATGAAAAAGCATGTTCTTGCCGCCACCGCGGCACTCAGCCTGACACTGACTCTGACTCTGGCCCTGCCCGCGCAGGCCGCCGACAAGATCAAGGTCGGCTTCATCAGCACCCTGTCCGGCCCCAGCGGCGCGATAGGCACGGATATCCGCGATGCCTTCATGCTGGCGGTCAAGCTCAACGGCAACAAGATGGGCGGGCTGCCGGCCGAGGTGATCATCGGCGACGACCAGTTCAAACCCGAGGTGGGCAAGCAACTGGCCGAAAAGAACATCAAGCTGGACAAGGTCGACTTCCTCACCGGCATTGTGTTCTCCAACATCATGCTTGCCTCGGTTCCGGACGCTTTTGCCGCCAAGACCTATTACATCAGCCCCAACGCGGCGCCCTCGCCGCTGGCCGGTGCACAGTGCAACCCCTACTTTTTCGCCGCATCCTGGCCCAATGACGCCTATCACGAGGCGGCGGGCCAGCACGCCACCAACAAGGGTTACAAAAACGTCTACATGATTGCGCCCAACTACCAGGCCGGCAAGGATTCGCTTGCCGGCTTCAAGCGCTTTTACAAGGGCAAGATCGCCGACGAGGTCTACACCAAACTCGGCCAGATCGACTACTCGGCCGAACTGGCGCAGGTGCGTGCGGCCAAGCCGGACGCGCTGTACATATTCCTGCCCGGCGGCATGGGCATCAACTTCATCAAGCAGTTCGTCGGCGCCGGCCTGTCCAAGGACATGCAGCTGATCACCCCGGGCTTTGGCTCCGATCAGGACGTCATCCGTCCGGTGGGCGACGCCATGCTGGGCCTGTTCGACACGGCGCACTGGGCGCTCGACCTCGATAACGCAGCCAACAAGAAATTCGTCGCCGAGTTCGAGAAGGAATACAAGCGCCTGCCCAGCGTCTATGCCGCCCAGGGCTACGACACGGCCATGCTGATCGACTCGGCGGTGCGCGGCGTCAAAGGCAAGATCGAAGACAAGGAGGCCCTGGGCAAGGCCATCAAGGCGGCCAAGTTCGAATCCGTGCGCGGCGCCTTCAAGTTCAACACCAACCACTACCCGGTGCAGAACTATTACCTGCGCGTGGTCGGCAAGGACAGCCAGGGCCGCATTGTCAACAAGACCATAGGCACGGTGTTCAAGGACCGTGGCGATGCCTACGTCCAAGACTGCAAGATGAAATGACACTGGCTGCCACAGCCACCATGCAGGCAAAGGGGCGGGGCAGTTGCTCGCCCCTTGTTGTTTCTGGGGTTTCTGGGGTTTCTGGGGTTCCTGGGGGGGCCGCGGCTCTCCCGGTTCCCCGATTTTGCAGATTGTCTCGCTTGTCTAGGCGGGACGCGGCGTTGACGCCGCGGCTTCTTCGGCGATTTTCCGGCGCAGCAACCTGATGCCCTGTATCTGGCCGGCGTCGCCATTAACGTCGATGCGCGGCGCTGCAGGGTCGATATCCATCCAGCGCTGCTGCGTTTCAAACACTTCCCAATCCTGCCGGAACGCGAGGTCGATCTGCTGGAACAGCATTTCCGTGACCTGCGGCTGCTCGAGCAGGAAGTTGTGCGCCTGCGCCCAGAAATAATGACAGCTCTTGTCCGTTTCCGGCGTGATCGCGTTCAGGTTGCGCATCTCGATGCCACCCGCCAGTTCGCCTTCGGCGGCAAACGCGCCGGTTTTTTTCTGCGGCGCGCCTTTGCCGGTGTCCAATGCACCCACGTCCAGACGGACAAAGCACGGCGGCGTGAAATTGATGAACTGCCAGCGATCGACATTGCCTTTGAAGCCGCCGGCCTTGACGTAGGTGGGCGGCGCCGGGGCGTCAAGAATCCAGCGCGCGACCGTCACGTCATGCTCGGAGCGCAACGTCTTGACCTCGGCATTTTCGGCCGTCGCATAGTTGCCTATGGTCGACTTGTGCACGAAAGAAAGATGGCTGAGGTCGAGCAGGTTTTCGATGACCAGCTCGTAACTGCCCTTGACGTGATAAACCGCTCCTTTCGCGCGCCACTTGGGGTCATCCATCCAGTGGAAATCGGTTATTTTCGACTCGTCCGCGAGCGCCGGGTCGCCCATCCACACCCAGATCCAGCGATGGCGTTCGGCCACCGGATAACTTCTGACACGCGCCGCCTCGGGAACCGCCGCCTGCCCCGGAACACGCACGCACTTGCCGCTGCCATCGTAGGTGAAGCCGTGGTAGTAACACTCGAGGCAATCGTCGACCACGCTGCCCTTGTGCAGGGGATAGTGCCGGTGGCAGCACCGGTCTTCGAGTGCCGCAACGCCGCCGTCACGCTTGCGGTAAAAAACCAGCGGCTCGTTGAGAATCATCCGTCCAAACGGTTTATCTGCTGTGACTTCATGGTCCCAGGCGGCGACATACCAGGCATTGCGCAAAAACATCGTCTTCTCCAGTCCGGCCGATGCGCCGGAAACGCCCGGCAACCGGCAATGGTTCACTGACAGTCTATCATCGCCAAATCCATGTCCGGCATCCTGATCCTTGAACAATCCTTGAACGGCCTGCAGTTCGGCCTGATGCTGTTCCTGCTCGCCGCAGGGCTGACGCTGGTGTTCGGCATCATGGACATGATCAACCTCGCGCACGGCTCGATCTACATGGTCGGCGCCTTTCTTGCCGCGACGCTGGTGCAGGCGACCGGGTCGTTCACCGCCGGCGTGTTGCTGGCCGTTGCGGCAACCGCCGTCATCGGCATGCTGCTCGAGGTGTCGATACTGCGCAGCCTGTACACGCGCGATCACCTTTCGCAGGTGCTCGCCACCTTCGCACTCATCCTGATCAGCAACGAGGTGGTGCGCATCATCTGGGGTTCCGATGTCGCGCTGTCGACGCCGGCGGCACTATCCGGCCCGGTGGAGTTGATCCCGGGGCTGTTCTATCCGTCCTACCGCCTGCTCATCATCGGCGTCGGCCTCGCCGTGGCGCTGCTGCTCTACTTTATCGTCGCCAAGACGCGCATCGGCATGCTGGTGCGCGCCGGCGCTTCGAACCGCGAAATGGCCACGGCCATGGGCGTCAACATCAAGCTGCTGTTCACGCTGGTGTTCGGCTTTGGCGCCGCGCTGTGCGCGGTGGCCGGCGCCATGCTCGGCCCGATCTTTGCGGTGCAGGTGGGCATGGGCGACAACATCCTCATCCTCGCCTTTGTCGTCATCGTCATCGGCGGCATCGGCTCGATTCGCGGCGCGCTGATCGGCTCGGTGCTGGTGGGCTTTGTCGACACCTTCGGCCGCGCCTTCATGCCGCATCTCCTGCGCGAGTTCCTGCCGCCGCAGTTTGCCAGCGCGGTCGGCCCGGCGCTCGCCTCCATCCTCATTTACGTGCTCATGGCCGCGGTGCTGTTCTGGAAACCGCAGGGCCTGTTTCCGGCGAGGGGATGATGCAGCGCGCCGCCACCATCGCCCTGCTGCTCGCCGCCATCGCCTTTCCGCTGGCGATGCAGGCGCTCGATCAGGGCTACTACATCAGCTTTGCCAGCCGCATCATGATTTACGCGCTGGCGGCGACCAGCCTCAACCTGATACTCGGTTATGGCGGCATGATTTCCTTTGGCCACGCCGCGTTTGTCGGCGCCGGCACCTATATCGCGGGCATCATGATCGTCGAGGGCATGCCCGGCGCGCTCATCGGCTGGCCGCTCGCCATGCTGCTCCCGGGTCTGCTCGCCCTCGCCATAGGCGCGGTGTCGCTGCGCACCCGCGGCGTCTACTTCATCATGATCACCCTCGCCTTTGCGCAGATGATTTACTACCTCACGGTGTCGATGAAGGCCTACGGCGGCGAAGAAGGCCTGACGCTGCCCGGCCGCTCAACACTGCCCTTCATCGACTTGTCCAACGACAGCAACTTTTATTACGCCGTGCTGGCGCTGCTGGCGTTGACACTGCTGCTGCTCAACCGGCTGGTGTCCTCGCGCTTTGGCCGCGTCATCGAGGCGATCCGCGAGAACGAGACACGCATGGAGGCCATCGGCTTCCCGACGCAACGCTACAAGCTCGCCTGCTTTGTCATCGCCGGCGCCTTCGGCGGGCTGGCCGGCGCGCTGCTCGCCAACCACGGCAGCTACGTCAACCCGTCCATCCTGCACTGGACGCAGTCGGGCAATCTGATGATCATGGTCATCCTCGGCGGCGTGGGCTTTCGCTACGGCGGCCTTATCGGCGCGCTGACCCTGCTCGGGCTGGAGGAGTTCATCGCCAACCACAAGATAGGCTGGATCGCCGACCTCTACCCCAATTACCAGCAGCACTCGCTGCTCGGCGTGGGCATCGTGCTGCTCGTCATCGTGCTCTACGCACCGCAGGGTATCGCCGGACTGTTTCTGCGCAACAAGCAAGGGGGCGGCCATGGCTGAGCCATTGCTCAAAGTGCAGGGGCTGGTGAAACGTTTCGGCGGGCTTGTCGCCACCGACAAGGTCAGCCTCGACATCCGCCACGGCGAGATACACGCGCTGATCGGTCCCAACGGCGCCGGCAAGACGACGCTGATCGCACAGCTTTCCGGTTCGCTCGCCAGCGACGCGGGCCGGCTTGGCTTTGACGGCAGCGACATCAGCGCCCTGCCCCAACATGAGCGGGTGCGCCGCGGCCTTGCGCGCTCCTACCAGATCACCAGCATATTCAAAAAATTCTCCGTGCTCGACAACGTTGCGCTGGCGGTGCAGGCACGCAGCGGCACCAGCATGTCCTTCTGGCGGCCGCTCGCCGCCGAAACGGCGCTGTTCGAGGAAGCAGCCGAACTGGTCAGGCGCGTCGGCCTGGGCGGTCGCGAGCACGCCATGGCCGGCAATCTCGCCCACGGCGAGCAGCGCCAACTCGAGGTCGGGCTGGCGCTCGCCACCCAGCCCAAGCTGATCCTGCTCGACGAGCCGATGGCCGGCATGGGCCCGGAGGAATCGGTGCGCATCATCGAACTGATAGAAAAGGTGCGCGAAGAGGTCACGGTGCTGCTGGTGGAGCACGACATGGACGCGGTGTTCCGCCTCGCCGACCGCATCTCGGTGCTGGTCAACGGCCGGCTGATCGCCACCGGCGAACCGGAAACGATACGCAACAACCCTGAGGTAAGGAAGGCCTACCTGGGTGATGAATTGGATGAAGGTGCGGCGGCATGAGCGACGCCTTCCTCCAGGTCGAGAATCTCGAGACCGCCTACGGCGCCAGCCAGGTACTGTTCGGTATCAGCCTCGACATCCGCGCCGGCGAGGTGGCGACCCTGCTCGGGCGCAACGGCATGGGCAAGACCACCACCGTGCGCTCCATCATGGGCATGACACCGGCGCGCGGCGGCAGCATACGCTTTCGCAACACCGCGATCGCACAGATGAGTTCCGACCGCATCGCGCGCATGGGTGTGGCGCTGGTGCCCGAGGGCCGGCAGATATTCCCCAATCTCACCGTGCGCGAGAACCTCGTCGCCTTTGCCGGCAACCGCAGCGGCACCAAAGAACCCTGGACGCTGGCCAAGGTGTTCGGCTTTTTCCCGCGCCTCGCCGAGCGCAGCGGCAACATGGGCAACCAGCTCTCGGGCGGGGAGCAGCAAATGCTCGCCATCGGTCGCGCGCTGATGACCAACCCGCACCTGCTGATCCTCGATGAGGCCACCGAGGGGCTTGCGCCGCTGATACGCGAGGAGATCTGGCATTGCCTCACTGCGCT
>CAMDRY010000064.1 GCA_945906975.1 Bordetella parapertussis
GGCCGGTGAGGTCGAAACCGCCGCCCGGCGGTTGGGGTACGATCATCTTCAGCGGCCTTGACGGGAAGTCCTGGGCGAACGCAAGGGGCGCGGCGAATAAAGTCACCAGCAGTGCCAGGCCGGCGCTTGCGGTGGCGAACAATCGAAACTGTTTCATGGGCAATCCCCTACTTTTGGTTTGCGCGTGTGCGGTATAGACCTTGGCTGATCCATGGAGCTGGAGTCCTTCCATTGTAGCGGCGCTGCCAGCGCCGGGGGGGATATTGCGCCCGGTGCCCGCGATTCTGCCTCTCGAAATGCCGCCAAAGGCAATGCTAGAATAGTGGCGGCGGAAAACCCACTTGCAAACTGGTTGCGGGCAGGGCGGTTTTACGTGGATTGCGTGCCAGCACGTTTGTGTCACAAGCAAAGATGCGGGTGGAGCGGCGGTAACAAGGAAAGCCGGTTCATGCAACGGCGACGGGCGCGCATGGCGCGGGCTCGCGCGGTTTTCGGGTGTTTGCGGAATCACAAGGGAGCTTAATCATCGTCAAGACCGATTTGTCCTCCGGCGGCGAGGCCGGGGGCGGGGTGAGTGGGTCCGCCGCTAGGCCGCTATTGGCAGGCTTTCGCGAGGGCAGGCTTGCGGCGCGTTTCCTGCCCGAGCGCGTTGCGCTGCTCTATCATTTTGATGATCGCGATGTGCTGCCGCTGGTGCTGATTGCGGGGATTGCCGGCTTCACGCTCTGGGGCTTTATTCATCCGCCCCTCCTCGCATCTCTCCTGGCTTGGTTTGTGCTGATGCGCATCGCCCGTGCCGGCATTTCAGTCATTTACCGCCGCGCAAATCCGCCCGCCGAGGCGGCGGCGCGCTGGGAAGATTTTTATTGCATCATGGCCGTGCTCTTTGGCGCCGCCTGGGGCCTTGTGTCGGTGTATTTTTACGCAAGCCGGGACCTGTTCCAGGAACTGACCGTCACCTTTCTCATCAGCCTGGGCGCGTTCGGATTGCCGGCCTCGCTCGCCGCCAGTCCCAAGACCTTTGTCGGTTTCATGGTGCCGCTGGCGACGCCGCTCGTCGGCCTGTTGCTGGCGCGAGGCGGTGCGGTGAACATCTCCGTGGCGATGATGCTGCTGCTTTATTTGGCCATGGTGTTGTGGCTGTACCTTTCGGCCAACCGCGCGTTGCTAGACAAACTAGAGCTCGATGCGAAGAACGATGAGCTCACCAATGAGGTGAAAATCGCCAAGGAGCGTTTATCCCTCGCCATGCGCTCGTCCCAGGTGACCATCTGGGAGTGGAGCGCTGTGCGCGGCAATATTTATGTCGACGAGGCGCACGCCACAACGCGCGGTCTTGCCTCCGGTGAGCGCTACTTGCAGCTTGAAGAAGCGCTTGATCTGACCCATCCGGACGACAGGCAGATGATTGTCAATCTGGTGCGTGACTGCCTCAAGGGCGAAGCGCTCAGGTTCCATGTCGAGGCCCGCGTGCGCAAGGCTGACGGCGACTGGATGTGGGTGTTCGGCCGCGGCCAGGTGGTCGAGCGTGACGCCAAGGGACAGGCGTTGCGCATGATTGGCACCAATGTCGATATCAGCCAGCGCAAACTGGCCGAGGGCGAATTGATGGCCTCGTTGCAGCGTGAAAAAGAATTGTCCGACATGAAGTCCAAGTTCGTATCCATGGCATCGCATGAGTTTCGTACCCCGCTGGCGACCATTCTGTCCTCGTCCGAGCTGATCGAGCATTATTCGGAGACGCTGAGCGCGGAGGATCGCGCCGGCGTGATCGGCGGCATGAAGGATGCGGTGAAGCGCATGTCGGCTTTGCTCGATGATGTGCTGACGATAGGCAAGGCCGAGGCCGGCGTGCTCAAATACCACGGCGAATCGGTGTACTTGCGTTCTTTTTGCGAGAGCCTTGCGGCGACATTCGGGCAGAACGCGGGCAAGCAGCACACGCTCCAGTTCAAGCACAACCTGACGGACGACGAGCCGGTCGAAACGGACGAGCGTCTGCTGCACCACATCATGGACAACCTGCTGACCAATGCGGCCAAGTATTCGCCGCCGGGCAAACCCATCCTCTTTGGTGTTCATCGTCAGGGCATGGAATTGCTGGTTACTGTGGCCGACCAGGGCATCGGTGTTCCGGAAAAAGACCAAGCGCGCCTGTTCGAGGGGTTTTTCCGCGCATCCAACGTCGAGAAAAGGCTGGGTACAGGGCTTGGTCTTGCCATCGTCAAAAAAGCCGTCGAGTCGCATGGGGGCACGATCAGTTTCGTCAGTGAGCAGGGCAAGGGCACACGCTTCGAAGTGCGTCTGCCGCTGCGGGGGGCCTCGGGCGAGGCCGAGGCCGGCCATTGACGCGGGAGCGCACATGAAACAGAAAATACTGGTGATCGAGGACGAGGCCTCCATCCGCACCAACATCAGCCTTATGCTCAGGGGCGAGGGCTACGATGTGCGCAATGCCGAGAACGGCCGGCGCGGGGTGGAAGTGGCGCTGGACTACCTGCCCGACCTGGTGCTGTGCGATGTAATGATGCCCGAGATGGACGGCTTTGGCGTGCTCGATGCGCTGCGTTCCGAGGTGCGATTCGCAGACATACCGTTCATTTTCCTGACCGCGCTGGACGATCGTGCCAGCATGCGCCGCGGCATGAACCTTGGCGCCGATGACTACCTGACCAAACCATTCACGCGCGATGACCTCATCGAGGCGGTCACCAGCCGGCTAAAGCGCCATGCCGAGATTGAGAACGTGTTCGAGGGCCGCTTGACGCTCAAGGTCGACGAACTGCAGGCCCAATATGCCGGCCAGCTCGCGGGCAATGGCGCGCTGGAGATCGTCGAAAAGGTGGATCTGCGAGGCAGGACCGGACGCATGCTCAATGCCACAGTGCTGTTCTCCGATATCCGCAATTTCACCACCTATTCGGAGCGCCTTACGGCTGCCGATACGGCCCTGCTGCTCAACACTTATTTCGAGCGCGCCTGCCAGCCCATCCTCGCGCAAGGCGGGCGCATCACCAAGCTGCTTGGCGACGGCGTGATGGTGCTGTTCGAGCCGACCGACGCCGACCCCAACCACGCCAGGCGGGCTTTGCGCGCGGCGCTGGGTTTGGCCGTTGTTGCGCATCGTTTTCGCGACTGGGTGCATGAAAAACACGGCACCAGCACCTTGCCCGAGTTCAGTGTCGGTTCGGGCCTGCACACCGGGGAGATCATGATGTGCCAGGTCGGCGCGCATGGCAATCAGGAGTGGACGGTGATCGGAGACTCGGTCAACGTCGCCTCGCGGCTCGAGGGCAAGACCAAGGAATTGGGCTGGGTGGTTGTGGCAAGCCGTGCCACTGTCGAGGCGGCCGGTTCCGGTGTGTCGCGCGGGGCCGATGCAAAAATTTTCCTGCGCGGGCGTTCCGAACCAATCGAGGTGTTTGAGGTGATCGGCGTTGGCCAGGACGGGCAGAGGACGGCGGGCAATTTCGAACTGCCGAAAAGTGTGCGCGACGCGCTTCGCGCCAACGCCACCAATACCGCCGAGGCGGCCAAGGGGGCGCTCAACGAGGCGCTGCGCCTTATCACCTCGCAGATCAGCGGCGACTTGGCCAAACCCTTGAGTATTGCCGGTTACTGCATCATCGGCAAAATCGGTGAAGGGGGTATGTCCAGCGTCTACCTGGCAAAGCGCGAAAGCGACAACGCCGAGGTGGTCCTCAAGATTGTCAGCGCCGCGGGCAACAAGGACATGATCGACCGCTTCATGCGCGAAGCCCAGATACTGGCCTCGATCGACCACCCCAACGTGGTGAAAATTTTCGACCAGGGCTTTGGCAAGGAATACGCCTACATCGCCATGGAATACTTCAACGGCGGCACCTTGTCAGACCTGATCAGGGGCGGCCTGACACCGCGCGAGACGATGTCGCTGCTGGCGCAGGCGGCCGGCGCGCTGGGTGAGATCCACCGCCGCGGCATCATCCACCGCGACATCAAGCCGGCCAATATGATGGTCCGGGCCGATGGCACCATCGGGCTGGTGGATTTTGGCGTGGCGCGCAAGACCGATGCGACAAATCTGGAGATGACGCAGCACGGCCTTGTGTTTGGCACGCCTTACTATCTTTCGCCCGAGCAGGCGAGCGGCGTGCCCGCGCTCGAGGGCTCTGATATCTACAGCCTTGGCATCATCTTTTATGAAATGCTGACGCAAAAGCGCCCCTACAACGACGACAATATGATCGACATCCTCAACCAGCACATAAACTCGCCGGTGCCGTGCCTGCCCGATGAGCTTTCCGGCTACCAGGACTTGCTCAATCGCATGATGGCGAAAAAGCTGTCCGAGCGTTTCGCCAGCGCAGATGCGGTGCTCGAGGCCATTGATGCGCTGTGGACAAAAATCGCCATTGCCACGGCGCAGATGAGCTCACGCTAGCCCGTCGAAAAGTGTTGCAGCCGGCGTGTTGCGGCCGCTTTTTCACCCTCGGGATGTGGCTGGAAACCCGCGCCAGGCGGGCGTTTCCAGCCACTGCATTGATTTACTTGGGTGCGGTGGCGAGGTATTCGAACAGCTTGACAACCTTGATCACGCCGCCGGTGGTGCGCGCCACCTCGACGGCATCGTCGGCTTCCTGGCGCGTGACCATGCCGAGCAGGTAGACGGCGCCGGCCTCGGTAACGACCTTGACGTGGTTGGCCGAGAATTTGTTGGCGTCGATAAAGCGCGCCTTTACCTTGGAGGTGATATAGCTGTCGTTGCCGCGCGCGCTAAGCGAGGTGATGGCGGCGATCTGCACTTCGTTGGCCACGCTCTTGACGTTGGTCACTTCGCCGGCGATTTTTTCGATGTCGGCCTTTATTTCCGCCGTGGGCACCTCGCCGGTCAGCAGCACCGTGCGGTTGTAGCTGGTGATGTTGACGTGCACGCGGCCCTTGTACTTGTCACTGATGCGGCCGCCCGTCTTGACCTCTATGCCCTCGTCCTCGAGGTAGGTGCCCGAGGTGCGCCGGTCGGTAGCGACCAGCACCCCGGCGCCGGCGCCCGCAGCGACCACGGGGAGGCAGCCCTGCAACAGCGGCGGCAGTGCGATGGTGAGGGCGAGTGTGATGATGCGCAGCTTGTTCATGTGGTTTCTCCGAACAAAAGTTGGTCGATGCCGTCGCACAGGCAGTGGAGCATCAAAAGATGCACCTCCTGTATGCGTGCGGTGCGGCTGTTGGGAACGCAAAGATTTACGTCATTCGCCTTGAGCATGGCGCCGATCTTGCCGCCGTCCTTGCCGGTCAGTGCCACCACGCGGATGCCGCGCGCGTGTGCGGCGGCGATCGCTTCGACGACGTTGGCCGAGTTGCCGCTGGTGGAAATGGCCAGCAGCACATCGCCCTTGCGGCCGAGGCCGCGCAACTGCTTGGCGAACACCTGGTTGTAATCGTAGTCGTTGGCGATGGCGGTGATGGCCGAGGTGTCGGTGGTCAGGGCCAGTGCGGCCAGTTCGCCGCGCTCGCGCTCGAAACGGCCGAGCAACTCGGCGGCAAAGTGCTGCGCATCGGCGGCCGATCCGCCGTTGCCGCAGGCCATGACCTTGGCGTCGGCTTTGAGGGCGTCAGCCATGAGTTCGGCGGCGCGGGCGATCGGGCCGGCGAGTGCCGCGACGGCGTCGAGTTTTGTTTGGGCGCTGTCCTGAAAGTGCCGGATGATGCGGGCTGTTAGATCCATTCCTTCTTTCTTGTCTGCTGCCGTCGGGCCTGCCGGCGCGTGCTTTTTCATCCTGGCGTGTGGAGCGTATGACTAATAAGGTGCAGGAGGCCAGTTTATACCACCGTCAGGCTTCGCCCCGCCTGCCGGCGTGCTTATTCCACAAACACTTCAAATTCAATCCGTTTGCGCGGATTGCGTTCCGTGCGCAATGCGCTGATGCGCGCGCTGATCGTTTCGCCGCGATCCATGGCCCAGGCGAGGGCGGTGTTTTGCGTGCGCGGTACATAGCCCAGTTTGTGGCCGCGCCACAGCACCGCCACCGCGTTGGCATCGTGCGGATTGTCGGCCTCGCGCACCAGCGCCAGGGTATCGCCGCGAGACAAACCGGCCCACAGCGCGCGCCCCTCGTGGTGGCTGAAGCCGGCCAGGGGGGAGCTTTGCACCAGCATGCGCACCTGCTGCGCCGCCGCGGGTGCCGCGGCGCCCCACCATAAGGCCGCCAGCAACGCGGCCGCAGCGAGCCTGCGGGTCCGGGCCCGAGGCGGGCTATCCGGCGCTATTCGCCGAAGGCGTCGCGCAGCCATTCAACCGCCGCCGCGTCGAGCCGGTCGAGTACGATCACATCGAAACGGCAGGCCTGGTCGGGTTTGTCCATGAGGTAGTAACGCGCGGCGGTGAGGATGCGATGACGCTTTTTTGCATCAATGCTCGCCGCCGCGCCGCCGAAGGCCCGGCTGGCGCGATAACGCACCTCGGCGAAGACCAGGCTTGCGCCATCGCGCAGGATCAGGTCGATTTCGCCGGCGCGGCAGCGAAAATTGCGCGCCACCAGGTGCAGGCCCTGCTTTTGCAACCAGTTTGCGGCGATATCCTCGGCGGTTTTGCCCGAGCCCGGTTTCAACACGCTTGTTTTCCCCTGCTGTTTTTTTGCCTTTTTCCGACCCTGCCGCTGCCCAACCTGGGCGTGTCAGCGCGAAGGGCTCAGCGCTATCGCGGCACCGTCGCGAAACTGCGCTGCGACCGCTTCGCGTTCAACCATTCCGCGCAGTAAGGTCAGCTTGCCGGTGACCCCGTCCAGGGTGATGCCGCTGCGCTTGCGCACCAACTCCGAGGCGAGGCGAAAGGCGTCCACCCCGAGCGCGTAAAAGCGTTGCAACTCCGGGGCGATGCTGTCAAAGCGCGGATAGCTCATCACCGCCGGGTGATCGGGCTGCACCAGCCAGGGCATTTCGACAAAGCGGATGCCGTTAAGGTCGACATTGGCGAGCGCATCGTTGCGTCCTGAGTAGACCAGCGAGGTGGCATAGGTGGGCAGCGCGGCCGACAGGAAGGGCCTGACCTGGCGCGCCTGCTCGACATCGGCGGCAAGGAAAATCCCGTCGGCCCCGCTGTTGGTGACAATGAGCTTGAGTTGCGCAAGCTCGGAGGCCGGGGTGAACTCAAGGGAATCGCTGATGACGCCGCCAAGCGCGCGAAAACTTTCGCTGAACGCGAGGCTGGCGCGGCGTGCCAGCGGGGATGCTGCGGTGACGGCCAGCACGTCCTTGATGCCATCGATCCAGGCCTGTAGCGCGACCTGGCGCGCCTCCAGTTCTATCGACAGGCCGAAGCCGTAGAGCTTTTCCGGCATGTTGGCTTGCGGCTCGGGGTAATTGAGCGCAAGGGTCGGCACATTGACGCGGCCGCTGGCGGCAAGGGCGGCGACGCCCGATCGCGTCAGCGGGCCGACCACCACCTTCGCGCCGGCGCGCACGGCGGCATCGTACTCGAGCATGATGTTCTCGCCCGAGGCGTCGGTGGCCCGAATGGTGACCGAGATCTTGTCGCCGTCGCGCTCGCGCGCAGTCATAAAGCCCAGGCGCAGCGTATCGGCGGCGGCCTGGAAATCAGCCGATTTGAGCGGCAGCAGCAGGGCGATCTCGCCGGCCGGCTGCAGCGGCAGCGTAGCCGCCGCTCCGGCCGCAGCCGCGGTGGGCGCGTTTCCGGTGCTTGCCGCTTTGCCCTGGGCCGCGCACAATGCCGGCGCCAGCAGTAATAAGGGCAGCAATGACCACATCAACCGAAGCCGCGTAACGCCATGACCAAGCCGCATGAGCACACACCTGTGATTGGGGCCCGCATTGAGGGAGGCCAATTATATGTGGTCGCCACGCCCCTTGGTAATCTGGGCGATATCACGCTGCGTGCGCTGGAAACGCTGCGCGGCGCCGACCTGGTCGCCGCCGAGGATACGCGCACCACGGCCAATCTGCTGGCCCATCACGGCATCAAGGCCAGGTTGCTGGCCTTGCACGAACACAATGAGGCGCGCGCCGCCGACAAACTGATCGCTGCGCTCGCCGCCGGGCAATCGGTGGCCCTGGTCAGCGATGCCGGCACCCCGGCCATCTCCGATCCGGGGGCGCTGGCCGTTGCGCGCGTGCTCGATGCAGGTTATCGCGTCACCCCCATTCCCGGCCCCAACGCCGCGATCACCGCGCTTTCTGCGGCCGGCATGGTTGAAACGGCATTTTTGTTTTACGGTTTTTTGCCGGCCAAGGCGGGGGCGCGGCGCAAGGTGCTCGAGTCTTTGTGCGGCCTGCCGCACGCGCTGGTTTTTTACGAGGCACCGCATCGCATCGCCGAGTGCATTGACGACCTCGCCGAGAGCTTCGAGCCCGGACGCACCGTGGTGCTGGCGCGCGAACTGACCAAGATGTTCGAGTCGATTCATCGCTGCCGGCTTGACCAGGCGCAGGCCTGGCTTGCCGCCGACGACAACAACCGCCGCGGTGAATTTGTGCTGATCGTATCCGGCGCCCCTGAGGCCGAGGCCGAGCTCGATGCCGAGGCCGAGCGCGTACTGGCCCTCGTTGCCGCCGAACTGCCACCGGCCAAGGCCGCCAAGCTTGCGGCCGCGATCACCGGCGTGCCGCGGGACGTGCTCTACGCACATGCGCTGGCGCGCGCCGGTCGCCGCAATGATGATGATGGGGTTTGAGCTGGCCTGAGAGGGGGGTAGCTGGAAAGCCTTTATTGGCGCGGGTTTTCAGCCGGTGTGCCTGTCATTTTCCGGCCGCGCCGGGGTCTGGGGTGCGCTGGCTGCTAGTGTAAAATTGACGCTCAGCAGCACGCCTGCCCCGCCTTTATTTAAATCCATTCACGTCAAGAAAACACCGCATGCAAACCCTGACCCTGACCCGACCCGACGATTGGCACCTGCACTTGCGTGACGGCGAAGTGCTCGCCGCCGTGCTGCCCGACACCGCGCGCCAGTTCGCCCGCGCCATTGTCATGCCCAACCTAAAGCCGCCGGTGGTGAGCACCGATGATGCCATGGCTTACCGCATGCGCATTCTCGACGCCCTCCCGGCAGGGAGTAAATTCGAACCGCTGATGACGCTGTATTTCACCGACCAGACCACACCCGAGGAGATCGCCCGCGCCAAGCAGTCGGGCATCGTGCACGCGGTGAAATATTACCCGGCCGGCGCCACCACCAACTCAGATTCGGGCGTGACGCGCCTGTCGCGTGTCTTCCCGGTGCTCGAGGCGATGCAGGACTACGACTTGCCGCTGCTGATCCACGGTGAGGTCACCGATCCGTCCGTGGACATATTTGACCGTGAGAAGGTGTTCATAGAGACGGTGCTCGCACCGCAAATCGTCGAGCGCTTTCCCGACCTGCGTGTGGTGCTCGAGCACATCACCACGCGTGACGCCGCCGACTATGTGGCAAAGGCGCCGGCCAACGTCGGCGCCACCATCACCGCCCACCACCTGTTGTTCAACCGCAACGCGCTGTTTGCCGGCGGCATACGTCCGCATTACTTCTGCCTGCCCATACTCAAGCGCGAAGAGCACCGCCAGGCGCTGCTCAAGGCGGCCACGGGGGGCGGCGCAAAATTCTTTCTTGGCACCGACAGCGCGCCGCATTCGCGCGGCAACAAGGAGTCCACGTGCGGACACGCCGGCTGCTACACGGCGCACGCTGCCATCGAGCTTTACGCCGAGGCCTTCGACGAGGTCGGGATGCTGCACAAGCTCGAGGCCTTTGCCAGCTTCAACGGCCCGGATTTTTACCGCCTGCCGCGCAACGAGGGCAGCATTACGCTGAAAAAAGATCCATGGAAGGTGGCTGCAACACTGCCTTTTGGCGAAGAGGGGGAGCTGGTGCCCTTGCGCGCGGGGGAGCCGATATCCTGGCGCCTGGTCTGAAGCCCCTGTCGATAGACGAACTCAACCAACAGGCTGCAGCGCGCGGCCTTGTTTCCGGCGGCGGTGCGCCGCTGCATTTTGTTGTGCCTGTCGAAGACGGCCTCAACTACGAACAGCGTATCCGCGACACGGGGGCGGTCGCCACCCGGGCGGGCAATGTGCATGACCTGCTCAACGCCGGGGCCTGGCTGGACTTTCCCCTGAGCAAGGCTGCGCTCAACCGCCTGCATTGCGAACAACTGGCGGCGCAGCAGGGCAGCCAGCGCAGTCCGGTGCGCGACGCCCTGACCCTGTTCGATGAAAGCGGCCTTGTCGTCACTTGTGCCGACCCCGCGCTTGCGGCCTTGTTGCGCGATTTCAAATGGAAGCTGCTGTTCTGGGGGCGTCGCGTCGAGGTGCTGCTGGCGATGCGCTTTCACGTGCTGGGTCATGCGCTGGCTGAAAAGCTGCTCGCACCTTACAAGGGCATCACCGCGCATGCGCTGATTATTGCCGCTGCTGCCGACCTGCCGCGGGCCCTGCTCGATGAACGCGTCGCACTGGCCCTGCCTTCGCTCCAGTCGACCCGCGCACTTGCGCCGCTGCCGGTGCTGGGTATTCCAGGCTGGGTGGCGGATAACGACGACCCGCGTTACTACGATGATACGAGCCACTTTCGTCCGGGAAGACGGGCGTAGTGTGTGCCCACGCGTAGCCTAAACGCGCAGCCGACCGGCCCCCAGCCGCCGCAGGCGATAGACTGGAGAGGGCCTGCTGATGCGGGTTTTCAGGCGGTCTGCGAATTCAAGTTCGAAGTGCGCCGCTGCGCCGGACCGTGCATGCTGTCATACAATGTTTCCCGCGTTGCAGCTTGAGCTAGCACATCGGCTGTAGGAGAATGGGCCCTTGACCGCCGCGCGATACCGCGAAACCACGAAACCACTGGTGTGATGGGTCATCGAGCCACATTTACCCATTGCCCGCCTTGACATGGTTTCCTGGCGTGCCCCGTACTGCGCAGCTTTGCCCTTGGCATGTTCATCGCTATGTCCCCCGAGCGCCGCCCCCTATTCTTTGAAAGTGATTCGCAATGACGTCGCCACAAGAACTTCCGCTCGATCACATCGTCATCGCCGTCGCCGATCTGGCCCGGACGATCATCGACTACCGCGCACTTGGCTTCACCGTGGTGGAGGGGGGCAAGCACCCCGGACGCACATCGCACAATGCGCTGGTGGTGTTCGAGGATGGCGTCTATCTTGAGTTGATCGCGTGGCAGGCGCCGGCGCCCGAGGAGCGCTGGTATCGCACGCAAACGGCGCACGGCGAAGGCTTTGTCGACTTTGCCTTGCTGCCACACGACACGGCGCAAGTGCTGGCCGCGGCGCGCGCGCGCGGGCTTGGCTCGCTCAACGGACCCATCGACGGCGGACGCAATCGCCCCGACGGTGCACGGCTGCAGTGGCAATCGGCGCGGCACGCCACGCCCGATGTGCCATTTTTGTGCGGTGACGTGACGCTGCGCGCGCTGCGCGTGCCCGAGGGTGAGGTGCGCCGTCACGCCAACGGTGCGACCGGCGTCGCCAGCCTGGCCGTCGCGGTGCAGGACATCGAGGCTTCGCTCACGCGCTACAAGCAGCTGCTCGGTCCTGGCCCGGCC
>CAMDRY010000065.1 GCA_945906975.1 Bordetella parapertussis
TGCTTATGGATGAACCGTTTGCGGCTCTCGATGCGCTGACGCGGCGCAGAATGCATGGGTTTCTTCTCGATATTTGGAAGCGTACCGGGAAGACAATCGTCTTCGTGACCCACGACATTGCGGAAGCGGTTACGCTGGCTGACCGAATATGCGTCATGTCAGTCGGGCCGAACTCCAGAATTACCCAGATAATCAACGTTGGGTTGCCCCGCCCGCGCGATCTTGGTGATCCGCATGCTTCGAATATTTTTAAGCAAGTAGAGGAGTTGCTCATGCGGGATGTGGAACAAACTGACGGTTGGCTAAGGAGATAACAAAGATGGACGTACGATCTTTGCGCGCCCCGTTCCTTTTTGGGGCATCGCTTTTTTTCTCACTGGGGGCCTGGCAGTTCCTGTCTACTTTTGTTTTTAATCCATTCCTGATTCCGCCACCCCTTGTGGTGTTTGAGACTGCCGTGCCCATGATCGAGAGCGGAGAAATTCTCAAGCATGTGACGATTAGCCTGGTGCGTGTGGCGGTTGGTTTTTTTAGCGGTTGCGCCGTGGCAATTCTGTTGGGAGTTGTTCTAGGTCGAATCCGGCTTGTAAACGAATTGCTTGATCCAGTGATCGAGTTACTTCGTTATCTCTCACCAACTGCGATGATTCCGATTGCCGTTATATGGTTTGGTATCGGTGAGACATCGAAGTACTTCCTCATTTTTTGGGGAACATTCTTCATTGTCCTGGTAAACACCACCGTCGGAGTGATGCGTGCCCCGGTCATTCGCCAGCGCGCCGCCGAATGCCTTGGAGCAAGCCAATTTCAGATTTTTGTTTTGGTGGTCATTCCATCAGCCGCCCCGTACATTGTTACTGGCATGCGTATTGCCATGGCATCTTCATTTATGAGCATAATCCCGGCGGAGATACTCGCGGCGGATTCAGGCATTGGTTTCTTATTGCAAAACTCATCCATGTTGATGCAAACCAATCGCATCTTTGTGGCATTACTGGCGATTTGCTTGCTCGGGTTTGCGTTCGATCGGCTGTTCCGGATTGCTGTTGACCGGATTCTTTCTCGATACATGTCTTATGTTTCTCTAACCTAGGGAGTCAAATGATGATACGTGTTAGAAATTTAGTAACTGTGGCGTTATCTGCGGTATTGTTTTTCTGCTGCGCCGGGGCCCAAGCGCAGGCTTTGAAAAAATTGGTTTTATTCGGCCAGCCGTCTGTCAATAACGATGCGGTTTGGATGGCGATTGAATATGGCTATTTCAAAGAGCAGGGCCTTGATGTCGAGTACCGTGTGTTCCCGTCAGGCACCACAGCGTTCCAGACCTTTCGTACGGGTCAAGGTGACATCGTGATGACTGGTGACCTGCCTAGTGTTCAGTATTTTTTTCAGAATCCAGGCCAGTATCAGACATTTGCAGTTATGGAACGTGATGCCAAAGGCTATGTGGCAATCGCTCGCAAAGATATCCGGAAGGCGCAAGACTTGACGGGTAAAACGGTAGCCACACGTGTTGGGTCTACTGGTTCCTGGTTTATCTCCGAGTACCTTTCCAAAAATGGCGTGAATCCCGCCGGTACAACGGTAAAGAACCTTGACACACAACTTCTCCCTGCGGCGCTCTGCAAGGGGGATATCGCAGCGTTTTTTATCTGGCAGCCAATTGGTTCGCGAACACTGGAAATTTGCCCTAACGAGGTGCATCAATTGACCGATGCTGTGGGCTACATTCAGGGCTATTTAGTGGCAGGCGCCCGACCGGAGCTTCTCAATTCCGTTGATGGCGCAGACCGGATACAACGTTTTTTACGAGCGATTTTGAAGGGGCGAGATAAAGCCGAGAAGGATTTTCCGGCGGTGGCTGCATATGCAGCAAAAACCTATAGTCTTAGCGAAAAAGCCACACGTGAACAATGGGAAACGAACACGCGTCCCATCGCGCTGGACAAGGTTTACTTTCAGGACTTTTGCAGTTTATCTAAGTGGGCGCAAGGGGCGGGACTTACTACCCAAGCTGTCGATTTTGGCAAGCTTACCTGGCCGAATGGTTTGCGTGCCATAGATCCAAAGCTTGCAGAGGCGCCGCCCGCACCTTGCTAATTTTTTTCGACTAGTTGCGGTATCGTTGTATTGTCCCGTTTGAAGATGTCATGGTGAAGGATCGCGCTTTGCGCGATCCTTCATGTAATTCATTATGGTTGCAGCTCGCCACGCGCCCGGGGTTACAGCTCGGCATTTTCGGCGATATAAGCTGCTAAAGCGGCCCAGTCCTGCTGTTCCCGGCCAGATGCGATGGCTGCAATTAATTGCTTGCGAATAAGTTCAGCACTTGGCATGGGCACTCCCAGCACTTTCGCAGTAGACAAGGTGAGTTCGATATCCTTTAGACCAAGACCCATGCTGAAAGTCGCGGGTTCAAATTCCTTATTTACTATCACTTGGCCATAGTGGTGGTAGGCAGGTGCGTCAAGGGATGTACTTGTCAGAATGCGCAGGAAGTCCCCCTCATTCACGCCTCCCTTGCGCGCGAGGGCAAACGCTTCTCCGAGGCTCTCGATCACCGTTGCAATTAGAAAATTGCGTGCGATTTTCACCGTATTTGCCACAGCCGGATCCTCACCAACAATAAACACTTGTTTAGCCATGGTTGCGAGTAGTGGTGCGCAGCGGTCGATTGCAATGCTGTTGCCAGCGACAATTACGTCAAGCTTACCCTCAGCGGCTGTTGCGGGACGTCCGAAAACAGGAGCCGAAATATATTGGCTCCCGCCTTGGGCGTGTGCAAACGCCAGTTCTCGTGCGACTTCGAGACTGGTGGTTGCCATATTGATGTGTATTGTTGCCGCTAATGTTTTCAGCGAGAGTCCCGAAGTGAGCCAGACATCGCGCACGGCCGTGTCGTCTGCGAGCATAGTGATCACCACATCTGCCGCTATGGTTTCTGCGGGGGAGAGCGCGATTCGAGCGCCGTATTTGGCTAAGGCATATGCGGCCGAGGTCGTGCGGTTAAATACCGTGAGTTCATGGCCGGCGGCGATAAGGCACCGCGCCATCGGCGCCCCCATCTGTCCGATACCGATAAATCCGATTTTCATATTTTTCTCTGGAAGGCTGATCGATCTATCCCGGCGTGTGGCGGGTGTAAAACATTTGCGACAAATTGATTGATACGGCTTCCCAGCTTGTTACCCGGTCAAACCTTGCCCAGCGCGCGCAGGATGCGCTCCGGTGTCGCCGGCTGGTGCGTGACGTAGGCATTGAGCGGCGCGAGGGCGTCGTTGATGGCGTTCATCACCGCGCCGGGGGCGCCGGCGGTGCCGGCCTCGCCCGCGCCCTTGGCCCCGAGCTCCGAGGTCTTGGTCGGCGTCTCGACGTGGCCGATGATGATGTCGGGCATTTCGCCGGACATCGGCACGAGGTAGTCGGCCATGTTGCCGTTCAGCAATTGCCCGTGGTCGTCGTAAAGGCAATGCTCGAACAAGGCCGCGCCTATGCCTTGCACCACGCCACCGCGGATCTGCTCGTCCACCAGCATCGGGTTGATGATGGTGCCGCAGTCCTCCACACACCAGTGCTTCAAGAGCTTCACAAAGCCGGTGTCGGCGTCCACCTCGACCAGCGAGGCTTGGATGCCGTTGGTGAAGACAAAGCCGTATTCGCGCGGCGTGTAGTGGCGCGTGACGGTGAGCTCGGACTGGAACTTCATCGGCAGCGTGTCGGGCCGGAAATAGGCGACGCGACCAAGCTCGGCCAGCGTCAGCTTGCTCGCGCCGCTGAGCTTGTCGGTGACCTCGTTGTTGACGATATCGAGCTTGGCCTTGTCCTCATTCAGGATTGCCGCCGCGACATCGAGGATGTTGGAGCGCAGCGCCTTGCCCGCCTGCAACACCGCTTCGCCGCCAATGCCGGCGCCGCGCGAGGCCCAGGTGCCGCCGCCGTAGGGCATGGTGGCGGTGTCGCCGGTGGCGACGCGTACCTTGTCCATGCTCACGCCCACCACACTGGCTGCGATCTGGCCGAATATGCCTTCGCTACCCTGGCCTTGCTCGGTCACGCTGCAGGTCACATAAACGATGCCGGTGGGGTCCATGCGCAGTGTCGCGCCGTCCTGCGCCGAAATGCGCGCGCCACCGACGCCGTAAAACGCGGGCGACGGATTCGTCACCTCGATCATGGCCGCTAGGCCGATGCCGCGATGAATGCCCTGCTTGCGCAACGCGGCCTGTTCGGCGCGCAGCTTGTCGTAATCCATCAGCTTGAGCAGTTTTTCCAGCGTTTGCTGGTGCGACAGTTTTTCGAACTTGATGCCCGAGGGCGCGGTGTAGGGGTAGGCGTCGTCGGGGATGATGTTCTTGCGCCGGAACTCGGCCGGGTCCATGCCGATTTTTTGCGCCGCCAGGTCAACGATGGCCTCGGTCAGCGCCACGGCAATGGGATGGCCCACGGCGCGGTACTGGCAGGTGACGTTCTTGTTGGTGAACACCACGTTCAACTTGGCGCGGTACTGCTTGTGGCGGTAGGGACCGCCCGTAAGGTTGACCACCTGGTTGCCCTCGATGCCGCTGGTACGCGGATACACAGAGTAAGGCCCGATAGCGGTGAGGTCCTCAAGGTCAAACGCAAGGATCTCGCCTTGTTTGGTGCAGGCAAGCCGCACCGTGGCCTTGTGCTCGCGTGCATGGATGTCGGTGAGAAAACTCTCCAGCCGGTCGGCGACGAACTTCACCGGACGGCGCAGCATCACCGACAGCGCGGCGGTGGCCATTTCGTCCGGGTAGACGTGGACCTTGATGCCGAAGGAGCCGCCGACATCCTTGCAGATCACGCGCACGCTCGATTCGGGGATATTCAGGTGACGCGAAAAAATGTCCTGCATCATGTGCGGCGCCTGGGTCGAGTGATAGACCGTCAGCGAATGTTCCGCCACGTTGTAGTCGGCAAGGATGGAGCGGCCTTCCATGGTCACGCCGGTATGGCGGCCCATTTCATAAGTCTGCTCGACAATGACGTCGGCTTTTTTCCAGGCTTCGTCAAAGCCCGCGGTGACCAGTTCGCGCGAAAAGCAGATGTTGTCGCCAAGCTCCGGGTGGATCAGCACCTTGCCGGCGAGCGAGGCTTCCATGTCGGTGACGACAGGCAGCTCCTCCCAGTCGGCTTCGATCAGCGCCAGCGCGTCCTCGGCCTGCACGCGCGTCTCGGCCACGACCACGGCGACGGCCTCGCCCTGCCAGCAGGCGCGCTCTATGGCGATGGCGTGTTGCGGCGGCGATTTGATGCCCTTGAGGTGTCCGAGGACGGCGACCCAGGGCGTGCAGTACTCGGCCACGGCGCGGCCGTCGAACACGGCGATCACGCCGGGCTGCGTCGCCGCCCGGGAAAGATCGAGGCGCATAAGTTTGGCGTGGGCATGCGGGCTGCGGAAAAACACCGCATGGGCGAGGCATGGAAAGCGCATGTCATCCACGTACGTCCCGCGCCCCTGCAGCAGGCGTTTTGCGTTGGCGCGCGGTTCGCTCTTGCCGATAAACCCGCGGTCGGTGGTGGTGCCGGGGGCGTGCAGCGGGAGTTCGGCGCGGGCGTTCATCCCGTCACCTTAGCCTTGTTCTGTTTCAACACGATCTCGATGGCGTCGACGATGGCCTGGTAGCCGGTGCAACGGCAGTAGTTGCCGGATATGTGTTCGCGGATTTGCTCGCGGCTGGCGTCCGGCTTGTGCAGCAGCAGGTCTTGCGCGGCCATCAGCATGCCCGGCGTGCAAAAACCGCATTGCAGTGCGTTGCGCTCGTGAAAGGCTTTTTGGATGGCCGCGAGCTCACCCGAGTCGGACAGGCCTTCTATGGTGTCGACGCGGCGGCCGTTGGCCTGCACCGCCAGGGTCAGGCAGCCGCGCACAATCTTGCCGTCGAGGCGGATGGTGCAGGCACCGCAGACGCCGTGCTCGCAGCCGATGTGCGAGCCGGTGAGGCCCATTTCATCGCGTAAAAAATCGATCAGATGGGTGCGTGGGGCAACGCGGCGCGTCACCGGCTTGCCGTTGAGGGTGATGGTGGTTTCGATGTCGTGACTCATGCTTGTCCCTTTCATGTTGCCGCGGCGGCGAGCGCGGCGAGGGCGCGGCCGGTGATGACGCGCGCAAGGTGTAGTTTGGTCGCGCTCGAGGAATACAAATCGCCCGGCGGGTCGAGGTCTTTGGCCAGCGTGTCCTGCGCCCGCGCGATGGTGTCCGGGCCGAAGGCCTTGCCCTCAAGGACGGCGGCGGTGGTGCGCGCCAGCACCGGCTCGCCGCCGGCGCCGAGAAAGGCCAGGCTCACGTCCTTATATTTGCCGCCGCTGCAATCGGCCTGCGCGGCGAGGCCGACAATGGCGTAATCGCCGTGGCGGCGCGCCAGTTCAAGGAACGCGGCGCGGTAGCCTGCTGCGGCGATCTTGAATTCGCCCGCCACCAGCACTTCACCCGGCTGCAGCGCGGTTTCATACATGCCCTTGAAAAATTCGCGCGCCGCGACGCGGCGCTCACCTTTGGCGCCGGCGATGACAAACTGCGCGTCCAGCGCGACGCACACCGCCGGGTATTCGGCCGCCGGATCTGCCATGGCGATGCTGCCACCGAAGGTGCCGACGTTGCGAATGGCGACGTGCGCGACATGCGGCACCGCCTGCGCGAGAAGCGGCAGGTATTTGGCGATCTCGCCTGAATGCTCAATTTCGCGGTGCGTCGTCAGCGCGCCGATGCGCACCGTGTCCTTGCCGACGCTGATGCCCGACAGCCCGGGCACCGCGGTGATGTCGATCAGGATGTCCGGCGCCGACAGGCGCAGGTTGAGCGTGGCAAGCAGGCTCTGACCGCCGGCGAGCAACTTGGCGCCCTCGCCGTGTGTTTGAAGCAGCGTGAAGACCTCGCCAAGGGATGCGGGCCTGGCGTAGGCGAATGCGGGGGACTTCATAGGCTGCGTACTCCTCCAGTGCATGGGCCGGCAGAACGCTGTGCCCGATTGGTGTTGTGGCGTTCAGGCTTGATGTGCCTGTCGCAGGTGCAATCTTACCGCCGATGGCGGCGGTGGTGAAAACCAGTCCAAAAGTGAACTCAGGTCATTGCGAGCGTAGCGAAGCCATCTCGTCGCGCATTTTGAGCGCTTTACAATATGAGGAGATTGCTTCGTCGCGTTGCTCCTCGCAATGACATAAATTCATTAGCGGTACGGATTGCTCATCATCGGCCCGTCCATCACCGACTGCGGCGCAAGCCGTCCGGTCAGCGCTTCGAGCATGATCAGTTCCTCGTCGGTGTGGTTGGCCACGCTGGCCGGCACGATGGCGTTGGCGCGGCCGTCGCCGTAGATGTAGCGCGGCGAGTCGTGGTGGCGCGTGCTGTAGGCGTCGCGCGCCGCGCCGTCGGTGGAGGCGATTTCGGCCGAGCCGTAGCACAGGCAAAAATAGGAACGATCTTGCTCGGACTCGATGTAGGCGCCGGTGCCGCGTATGCCTATGGCCGCGGAGGGCGTGATGATGCGCCGGTCGCCACCCTTGCCGAACACGCCCAGCAGCCGGCCCGTCGTCAGGCGCAACAAGTCCACAAACTGCGCCACGCCGGCCAGCTCGAGGCGGCTGTCTTCGCGCATCAGGTAGGCATCCTGGCCGACGACGAAGGTGGCGAGCGCCCCGCGTGCGGTGCTGACAGTGTCGCCGGGGCGCACAAGCGTGCCCGCGCTTGCGGGCTCGCCGTTGACGCGCACATCGCCCTGCACGCTGCGCAGTCCCTGCACCGATTGTGCGATGGCGCGGCGCAAGGCCAGCGCCGTTGCCAGGCCGGCACCGCCGGCGCTAAGTGCCAGCAGCGTACGGCGCCGGCCGGCGTTTGAGGGTTTTTCAAGATTGTCGGCGCGGGTCATGGTTTTTTATCCTTGTGCGGGTGCGCCGGTTTGCGTTTGGAAACAGGCTTTGATGGTACGCGTAACAGAGCAAGATCCTGCGCGAGTTTTGCCAGTGCGCGCCGCTCGAGCGCCGGGTTGACCAGCCGCTGGCGTGACTTCACCGCACCTTCAAGCTTTGCCAGCCAGGTCGTGTCCTTGGCGGCGCGCGCCAGCAGGCGCGCCAGGGCGGCGTCATCTTCGGCCGGATAAAGCGCCGGGTAAGACCGGCCAAGCAGGCCGATATTGCCCGACACGGCCGAAGCGATGACCGGCACGCCGATGGCAATGGCCTCGGACACCACATGCGCGCCGCCTTCCATCAGGCTGGAGATGACCATGGCGTGGCTGCGCGCCAGCCAGCGCATCGCGCCGGCGTGATCGAGTTCGCCCAGCCAGCGGTAACGCGGTTCGTAGCGTGCCAGCGACCGCGCTTCGCGCGCATAGTCGGCCGACATGGCCTGCCCCAGATGGACCACGCGCAGGTCCGTGCCGGAGGGCAGGCGTGCGAGAGCCAGGGCGGCGCGGAACGGGTCTTTTTCCTCGCGCAGGTGCCCGATGACGGTGATCAGGCGATAGCGGCTTGGCGGCGTTTGGCGCTTGATGGCGTGCACCGACTGATGGATGACGCGGGTCTTGGCGCGCAGCCTGCCCTTGAGTTCGGCCAAGCCTTCTGCTTGCAGCACAACCATGCGGTCGGCGAGGCGCAGCGATTCTTTCGCGCCGGCGTCGCTGCGGATATCGCGGTACAAGTCGGTGCCGGTCAGCACCAGCACCAGCGGGCGCGCAGGATGCGCCTGCTTGAATGCTTTGATCGAGGCATGGCTGCGGCGCGCGTGCAGCGCGATCAGCGCATCGCAGTCCTCGCCCTCCCAAGCCAGTTTGATGGTGACGTGGTGGCCGAGTGCGCGCCAATGCGCCGCCCAGCGTTGCGCTGTGTTGCGGTTGCCGTGACGGGAGCCGGGGGGGGCCGGGGTTACAATGACGAGGCGCAAAATTTTAATCAATGATCCGATGGGGAAAAAACGAACGTGGCAAGTGGCAAGGTGGCACGATGGGCAATATAGCAGAGCCGCCGCACCGCGCCGGCTGGCCCGACTTCGCGCAATTTGGCCCGCATCCTGACGCCGCCACGCTGGGCGCCTCGCTGACCGGGGCGCAGCAGACAACGCGGCAGCTCACCGCGCGGTTTGCCACGCAGACGCTGCAAGTGCCGCTGCTGGCCATTGTTAATCCGCCGCTGTGGGAGCTCGGTCACATGGCCTGGTTCGAGGAATTCTGGCTGCATCGTCGCGGCGATTTTGCCGTGGCTTCCATAATCGAGCACGCCGACCGCTGGTACGACTCTTCGCGCGTCGCGCACGACACGCGCTGGGATCTTGACCTGCCCGACTTTGCCGCGACGCGCCGCTACGCCCAGGCCGTGCTCGATCGCAGCCTGGCGCTGCTGGCGGAAAAGCCGCTTGAAGATGAAACCGCTTATTTTGCACAGCTCGCGCTGCTGCACCACGATATGCACAACGAGGCCTTCAGTTATACCTGGCAAACGCTGGGTTTCGCGCCGCCTGCAGCGCAGCTTTTGCCGCGTGCGCTGGCGCAAGAGGATATACGCATGGACGCCTGCAGCGCGCCGATCGGTGCGCGCGCCGGCGAGGGCTTTTGCTTTGACAACGAAAAGTGGCGGCACGACGCGGCCCTTGCCGCCTACGCCATCGCCGCCAGCCCGGTCAGCAACGCCGCTTTTCGCAAGTTTGTCGATATCGGCGGCTATGCCCGTCGCGCGCTGTGGAGCGACGAGGGCTGGAAAATGCGCGAGCAGCTTGCGCTCGATCATCCGCGGTACTGGAAGCGCGAAAAAGGCGCCTGGCTGCTGCGGCGTTTCGACGCCTGGCTGCCGCTCGATGGCGATGAGCCGGTCATGCACGTCAGCGCCCACGAGGCCGAGGCGTATTGCCGCTGGGCCGGCCGGCGGCTGCCGCGCGAGGCCGAATGGGAGCACGCTGCGCGCAACGCGCCGGGCTTTGATTGGGCGCAGGTGTGGGAGTGGACGGCTGATCGCTTTGCCCCCTATGCGGGGTTTTCCGCCGACCCGTATAAGGAATACTCGGCGCCATGGTTTGCCGAAGACCACCGGGTATTGCGCGGCGGCAGTTTTGCCACGGCCGGACGATTGCTGCGCCCGGCCTTTCGTAATTTCTACAAACCCGAACGGGCCGACATGTTTTGTGGCTTTCGCACCTGCGCAGCATGATGTCCGCTACGCTTGGATTAAACTTAATACGCAATATGCAACACGTAACACGTAACATGCAACACTCAACACTCAGGATTTAAGATCCAAGCCTTAAGCGGTGAAGGATTGAGGATTGAGGATTAAGACTGTTTCGACGGAGAAAATGCAATGAATGAGATGACCACCCCTTTTCGCCTTACCTCGCTTGCCCATGGCGGCGGCTGCGGCTGCAAGATCGCACCCGGCGTGCTGACCGAAATCCTCAAGTCCTCGCCTTTGCGCACACTGCCGCCGGCGCTGCTGGCCGGCAGCGATAACAATGAGGACGCCGCGGTCTATAAGCTCAATGACAGCCAGGCGATTGTCGCCACCACTGATTTTTTCACCCCTATCGTTGATGACCCGTTTGAGTTCGGCCGCATCGCCGCCACCAACGCCATCTCCGACGTGTATGCCATGGGCGGGCAGCCCTTGTTTGCGCTGGCCCTGCTGGGCATGCCGGTCAATGTCATGCCGATGGAGATGATCCAGAAAATCACCTCCGGCGGCGAGTCGGTATGCGCCGAGGCCGGCATTCCCATCGCCGGCGGCCATTCGATAGACACGGTTGAGCCTATTTACGGCCTGGTGGTGATCGGCCTGGTGCACCCGGACAAGATCAAGCGCAACAGCGGCGCCAGGGCCGGCGACAGCCTGATCCTTGGCAAGCCGCTGGGCGTGGGCATTCTGAGCGCCGCGCTCAAGCAGGAGAAAATTTCCGCCGAAGGCTATGCGCGCATGATCGAGTACACCACCAAGCTCAACCGACCCGGTGTCGAGTTGTCAGGCATGCCCGGTGTGCATGCGCTCACCGACGTCACCGGCTTCGGCCTCGCCGGCCACTTGCTCGAGATGTGCCGCGGCGCCAAGTTGCGCGCCACCATCAATTGGGCCGAACTGCCGGTGATCGCGCAGGCCGTGGACCACGTCAAGGCCGGTATCTTCACCGGCGCATCAACGCGCAACTGGGCCGGTTATGGCGGCGAAGTCACACTCGCCGCCGGCATGACCGAATGGCAAAAGAACGTGCTCACCGACCCGCAGACCAGCGGCGGCCTGTTGGTCGCGTGTGCACCGGAGAGCGAAGCCGAAGTGCTGGCGCTGTTTGCACGCGGCGGGTTTGCCGATGCGCGCAAGATCGGCAGCTTCAGCGACGGTGCCGGGCTCAGCGTCAGCTAGCAGTCAAAACAATACGGCCGTCATTGCGAGCGCAGCGAAGCAATCTCATTCAAAATGCGCCGTCATTGCGAGCACAGCGAAGCAATCCCGTCGTATTTGTGATCTAAGGAATCACTGAACAAGTGATAGTTGAGACGAGAAACGTTGGAATCAAAGTCAA
>CAMDRY010000066.1 GCA_945906975.1 Bordetella parapertussis
ATGTCCGCGGCCGGCTTTGCGCAACAGGTGCAGAACGGGCAATTGCGCGCGATCGCCTCGCACGAGAGCGACCGCTTCGACTTCGCACCCGAGGTGCCGACTCTGGAGGAAATGGGCTACGGGCTGTCGGGGAAAAGTATTCAGTTCCTATATGGTCCCAAGGGACTGCCGCCCGCGATTGCGCAACGCCTGATCAATGTATTCACCCAGGCGTCCCGAACCCCGTTATTTATCGATATCGCCACCAAGAACGGTCTGTATGACAAGACCCCGCTCGTGGGCGCTCAACTGACAGCCTTATTGCAGAAGGACCGGGCCAGCAATGCGGAACTGGTGGTGAAGCTGGGCATGAAGAAGGAGGGCGTCAAATAGCCGGTTGCCCGGTGAACGCGGATTTGACGGGCGACGGCGCGAGATCATAAGTGATATTAAATATTGATAAAACTGCACGCTAGTAGCAGCGCGCCTTTCAACACGAAGCGTTCGGCGTGAGGTGTTCGCGAAAGGCGATACAGAAACCGCTCCACCGCGTATCGCGTGAGGACGAGGTTAGGATCAACGCCAATTTCTTTCGCGTGGCGTGCAAGCCTTGTCTGCAGTGAACGGGCGAGGCCCTCGCGTTCCGTGCTCATGCGGTGAGCGCTTCCAGGTACGGCCGCATCACGCGTTGCACACGGCAGATGGTGGTGTTGCCGGTGACGTGAAAATGCGTCATTTTGGTGGTGAGGTGCGAAAGCCGGGGTGACATGCCGAACGCGGCAGAATCGAACTGCGTTTGATCAGGCGGACAAGCTTGCGCGTCTGGAGGATGCTGGCATGGCGCCTATTGGCAATACAATGGCGCAGTTCTCGGCATTGATCAAACACGGTTTTCAGGTCTGTGGCCGCACCGTGAAACTGGCGGGCGTGCAGCCGGAATAGCTTTGCATATCCATCGATTTGGAAAGGTCGGTATGAAATCAATCGCAGGCGGAATTGCAATTGCATTATGCGGCGTGTGCAGCGTGCACGCGCAGGAGCGGTACCCTTCCAAGCCCATTCAGGCAATTTTGCCCCTGGCACCCGGGACGACCACGGATATCGTCGGGAGGGCCGTGGCAATCAAGCTGCGTGATTTTCTGGGGCAACCCGTGGTTATCCAGAACCGTCCCGGCGCGGGCGGAACCATCGGCGCGCAGGCCGTCGTCAACTCTGCGCCGGATGGGTACACCCTTTTCATGACGAATTCACAGCACTCGGTGAATCCCGCCCTGTACAAGAATCTGGCCTATGACACCCTGCGCGATTTCAGCAGCATCGCAATGATTGGCGAATCGCCGGCGCTGGTGTATGTCAATCCCGCGCTGGGGGTGAAGACACTGCGCGAATTGATTTCGCTGGCGCGACAAAAGCCCGGCACGCTGAACTACGGCTCTGCGGGGACCGGCACTTCCACGCATTTAATCGGCGCATTGTTTTCCAGCCAGGCAAAAATCGAGCTGGTTCATGTTCCATACAAGATCGGCACCGAAGTTATCTCAGACATCTTGGCCAACCGCATCCAGGTGGCGTTTTCTCCGGTTGCTTTCATGCTGCCACAGGTGCGCGACGGGAAACTGCTGGCACTGGCCAACACCGGCGTCAAACGTGTGGGTGTGCTGCCTGACGTGCCTACCGTGGCCGAGGCGGGGATTCCGGGCTTCGAGGCGTCGACCTGGTACGGATTTCTGGCCCCCGCGAAAGTGCCGCGCCCGATCATTGCCCAACTCGCAAAGGCGCTGCAGCAAGTCACCGCCGACAAGGACATTCAGGATCGCTTTGAGGCGCAGGGAATAGTCATGCGGCCCGTGCTGCTGGACGAATTTGACGCGCACGTGAAAGCTGATGTCGAGCGAATGGGAACTCTGGTGAGGTCAATGGGCGCAAAGTTGCAATAACCACAACGTCTCGGACAACGAGTGACGCGCCGTAACGTCGAAGGGCTGCTTCGGCAATTCAGGTTGTAAGCCGACAGGTAGCGTGACTTCCTGCTGCTGGTGACCGGTGGGGATCGCCTGCTGGATGCCCCCGCCAATGGAGGTCAGGAAATCGCCCGACCAGAAGTTGCGCCGGAAATCGCCGTCGGTGATCGCCTTAATGCCGGTGGCTCCTGGCGATCGATAGGCAAATCAATCCAGGGTCGGCGCATGAGTTTATCCAATCGGTTATATTGGCTGCGTCACAAGTTGACGCCCTCTGGCAATTATTTTCAATGCTGGGCGATGAACACACGCTTGTTTGATAGCTAACACAACGGGAAGCCAGCATGGCGACGGGCCTTGGAACTGCATTTCGTGCCGACCAGGTCGGCAGTCTGTTGCGGCCGCAGTACCTGATCGACGCGCGTCAGCAATGGGCTGCAGGAGCGCTCGCGGGCGAGGCGCTCAAAACGGTCGAAGACAGGGCGATCCGCGAAATCGTGGCGTTGCAGGAATCAATCGGATTACGCTCGATCACGGATGGCGAATATCGGCGCCAGAGCTACATCGTAGATTTCTTCTTCAAGGCGCTCGGGAAGGAGAATGTCAGCTTCGAGCCAGGCTTGTTTTTTCATCGCAACGATCGAGGCGAGAAGTTGCCGGCGGAGCGGATGGTGGTGCATGCGCGCGCACGCTGGTCCGGCCCGATCTTCGCCGAGCATTTTTCCTTCGTTCGATCCATCACAAGTTTTACGCCGAAAGTGACTGTTCCTTCCCCGGTCATCGTTCACTTCCTTGGCGGCGATGACGCCATCATCCGCGGCGCGTATGCGACATTGGACGAGTTCTGGGCCGATATGGTGGAGGTGTATCGCCGCGAGTTTGCCGCCTTGCGCGACGCCGGCTGCAGCTATCTGCAGATCGACGAGACCTCGCTGGTGAAGTTTGGCGATCCGGAAGTCCGTTCGATTCTTGAAGCACGCGGACACGATTGGCGCGCGCTTGCCGAAAGTTATATCGAGGTCCTTAACGCCATCCTGGCCACCGTTCCCACCGGGATGCGGGCGGCAATTCATGTGTGCCGCGGCAATCGACTGGGATTCTGGCAGGCCGACACCGGCTATCACTTCATGGCCGATTACCTGTTCCGAAAGTTGAAGGCCGACCTCTATCTGCTCGAATTCGACAGCGCGCGTGCCGGTTCCTTGGACGCGCTTGGCCTGATGCAGGAAGGCAAAGCCGTGGTTCTCGGACTGGTGACGACCAAGTCGCCCACGCTCGAATCGGCGCAGTTGCTGCAGGAGCGAGTCCGGGAGGCGAGCCAATACATTCCGCTGGAGCAGCTTGCCCTGAGCCCGCAATGCGGGTTCTCCGGTGATGTACGCAACCGCGCCATGACGCTCGACCAGCAAGCGCAGAAGCTGCGCCTCGTTGTAGAAACGGCACGATCGATCTGGGGGGATGCGCCTTGAGCATCCTCTGTGGCTGAAAACCAACCAAGGTACCGACAATGCGCACAACCCCGGCAGTGATTGCAGTGATCGCCACCTCTTGGATGACCGGTGCCGCAACGGCACAGGAACTGAAGTGCCCGAACGTTAGAATGGTCGTGCCATTCGGTTCCGGCGGTGCGGCCGATATCCTCGGCCGCGTGGTTGCCGAGCCGATGACGAAGGCACTCGACAAGACCGTTGTGGTTGAGAACCGGCCCGGCGCCACCGGCAACATCGGCACGATCCAGGTGGTGAATGCGAAGCCGGACGGCTGCACGCTGCTCCTCAATGCGACCGTCATTGCCACGTTTCCCTACAGCTTTCCCATCCTTGGCTACGATCCATTTGCCGACCTCGTGCCGATTGGCGGTATCGCCGCCACCCCGAACGTGTTGGTGGCGAGTCCCGCCGTGCCGGCGGCTACATTGGGGGAATTGCTCAAACTGGCCAGCGGTCAGAAGACCGGCATCAACTACAGCACCTCTGGTTACGGACTGCAGCAGCACCTGGTCGTCGAGCAGATGGCCCAGCGCGCTGGGGCGAAGTTCACGCTGGTGGCTTATCGGACGCCAGCCGCGATGATGACCGACATCATCACCGGGCGCGTCGAGTTCGGCAGCCTGTTGATTGGTTCCACCAAATCGATAATCGAAGAGAAAAAGCTGCGAGCCCTGGCGGTGGTGCAGGATCAGCGCACAAGCCTGTTGCCGGACGTGCCGACCACGGCGGAACAAGGCTTTCCCGGGTTGCTGGGCGCCGTCCACTTCCTGTTGTTTGCGCCGGGGAAAACGTCGAAGGATACCGTGGCCATTCTCGAGAGTGCTTTGCACCGCGTGATCAGCGATGAGTCGTTAAAGAATCGGTTCATCGGCATCGGCTTCGAGAGCACTCCCATGAAATCCGCTGAGGTGGTTGCCGCCATGATCCGCACCCGGGACGCTTTCGCGCCGATCATTCGCGAGTTAAAAATCGAGCTGAAATAGTGGCCGGGTAAATAGGGTCAATGTGAGATTTCCGCTATTCGTTGTCGCCCGCCCCGAAAACTTACTCTGCCCCTATTTATTCTCCGAGCCGGTCCTGGCTTGGACCTGAGCGAGGAACGTCTCGATATGTTCCCGGCCCAACATACCACTCATTCCGGACCAGCCTGATGCTGGGCTTTGCTGCGCTCTGCCCAACCTGGGCGAAGAGGCATTGCGACCGTGCTTATTTCAACGGGCGACACGCAAACTGACAGCTCATCAGATATCAACATGAAATATTCAACAAGCGCTTGAATGGAATCGTCTGAATTCTTGGACATCACGACGTGCCTATAGGAGAAAAAATGTCTAATGTCGAAAAGATCGAGCAAGATCCAAAGCACTGGGACCGATTGTTTGCCAGCCCGGGAATACTGGGAATCATCACAACGATTGATAGCGGTGGCAGAGTGAATGCCGCGGCCTTTGGCACGGTTGCTCGCGTGGTACACGACCCCGTTCAGATCGCGTTCACGACCAACACTACGGGCAAGGACACTTACCAGAATATTAAACAGACAGGCGAATTCGTCGTAAATCTTCCTTCGTTTGAACGTGGCATCCTGGAGAAGGTCTGCATTGTGGGCTTGCCATTTGCGCCTGGCGTAAACGAATTGGACATAGCAGGCTTAACCGCGCTGCCATCCAGGGTTGTGAAACCTCCGCGGATCAAGGAGTGCCCGCGGAATTTCGAGTGCGAGGTGGTCTGGACCAAAGAATGGCTCGACCGCGTGATGATAGTAGGGAATGTTGTTGCAGCCTCCGTGGATGCCGATTGCACTGACGAGCAAGGATTCGTCAATTGGGACAACCTAAAGGCCGTTACGTATTGTGGTGCTCCCTATAACAAGAGGCCTCCCTATCAACACATGTTCGTCGCCGCGTATGAGAGCATGGCAGTATCCACGCCGTACGAAGGTCCCGAAGTAGAAGCTTACGATGCGAAAGTTGCAGAGCTGAAAATCTGAGCGTTTAGCGGACCAGTATTTGTTTGTGAGGTCGAGGTTCGCGGAATGGCCGATTTGAGTGGCCATGTTTCTCTGCGTTGTGGCCGATCGTGCCTATGCACTTTGCCAAACGCAGATGCCTAGCGGTCCAAATGACCTTCAGGAACATCAATCTTTGAAATCGTTTTTAGCACTCCCTGTTCAATAACAGGTTTCAACGCGAACGCACTGCTTCGGCTTATCAAATTCAATCTGGCTTTATGCCGAATGACTTCAAGAGCGGGCCCCAGGTCTTGACATCACGGTCAACAATCTGCGCAGCTTCCTCTGGAGTACTCGTAATTGGCACAAACGCGGTGTCAGCGAAAGCCTTCCTCACATTCGGGGAGTGGACTGCTCGCGCCAGTTCACGGTTCAGGCGGTTGATAATGTCCTTCGGTGTGCCGGCCGCAAATGCAACGGCGGTATAGTCGGGAACGTTGAAGTTGGGAACTCCAGCTTCGGCAAGGGTGGGCACGTCGGGAAAGTCAGGAAATCGTTCGTTGGTCGCCATGGCCAGCAGGCGCAACTTGCCTGCCTTCACCTGGGACATGAGATTTTCAACAGGCGGGAAGAAGATAAGATCAATGCGCCCCGCGAGGAGTTCGGGAAGGAATTGCGCCGCGCCCTTGTAGGGAATGTGCACTATGCTCGTGCCTGTGCGTCGTTGGAATAATTCAGTCGATAAATGGAAGCGCTGACCTACACCGGACGAGCCGTAGTTGAGTTTGCCCGGGTTGGCCTTCAAATAGGCGACCAATTCCTGCACCGATTTTGCGGGCAGGGTGGCATTCACGAATAGACCCGTGACGGTGTTGGCGATAAACCCCACAAGCGCGAAATCACGTTGCGGATCGTAGGGCAGCTTGCTGTAGAGAAATTTTTGGTATACCAAAATTCCTGAAGATGCGGTAAGCAGCGTATAGCCATCCGGCGGTGACTTAGCAACGAAATCCGCGCCCACGATATTCGCCCCACCAGCTCGGTTGTCGACAATGACTGGCTGGCCCAAGCCAGCAGCAAGCTCCGCCGCAGTACTACGAGTCATGATGTCGACTGGCCCGCCGGCAGCCAAGGGTACGACCCAACGTAGAGGCCTGTCGGGATACTGCGCGCTTGCCGCAGTGCACAGAAAGGCCTCAACTACTAGCAGCAAGTATAGAGCTGTACTTTTCATGTTCACTTCCTTCAATCAGCAAGGATAAAGAACAAGTAACGCTTCATTGAGAGTACAGCCAGGGCTTCCGATGCGCGGCATCCGCGTGGAACGCGGCAATTTCCGGCAGCAGCTTTAGCGTCAGATCCAGTTCGTCGATGCCCTCGAGCAGTTGCTGCAGACGGAACGATGGAATCGAAAATTGAATCTGCCGGCCGGAGGGCGTCACCAGTGTCTGCGTCGCGACATCCACGGAAAACATTGCCCCGGGCGCCCCTGGCGCCGCCTCTTCAGCAAGCCTTGCCACTTCCGCCGCTTCCAGCGTGATCGGCAAGACGCCATTCTTGAAGCAGTAGGTGTGGAACAGCGGGCCGTAACTCGGCGCGATAACGCATCGGATGCCAAACGCCACCAGTGCCCACACAGCATGCTCGCGCGCACTGCCGCAGCCGACATTGGTGCCTGCCAGCAGGAACTTTGCCTCGCGGAATTTCAGCCGATTGAGAACAAAGCCGGGTATCTCGGCGCCGTTTGCGTCGAAACGCAATGTTGTGAAAAGGTTTTCCTGAACCACGGTTTCGGCACCACCTTGTGTCGCACCGCCGCCCTTTTCAGCCAGGGTGCGTGGCGCAAGCAGTTGCGCATCCATCTCGTCCATCAGCAGCGGGGCAGCGGCGCCACACAATTGCTTCAGCGGTGTCATTGTCTAGATCTTTCTAACGTCGGTGATGCAGCCGGTGACAGCGGCGGCAACTGCCATGGCCGGGCTCGCAAGGTGCGTGATACTGCCGCGCCCCTGCCGGTTCGGAAAATTGCGGCTGATGGTCGAAACCGCTCGCATACCGGGTTTGAGTATTTCTGTGAAACCATTGCCCTGACCACCGCACATCGAGCAACCCGGTTCGCCCCAATTGAAGCCCGCGCCGCGGAAGATCTCGTCCAACCCTTCTTCCTCCGCCTGTTTCTTGATGAGTTGCGATCCGGGGATGACCCAGGCGACCACGCTGCCGGCGACCTTGCGTCCCTTCGCCAGACCCGCTGCAAGACGCAGGTCGGAAATGCGGTTGTTGGCGCAGGAGCCGATGAAGACAAAGTCGATCGGCGTGCCTTCGAAGGGTGCCCCGGGCTTGAGTCCGGTGTAGCTGAGCGCGCCCTCGATTCGCAATCGCTCCTGTTCGCTTGCCGCATTTCTAGGGTCAGGGACGCGCTCGCTGATGCCGATAACGTCTCCGGGAGAAATACCCCATGAGATTTGTGGTTCAAGGCCGCTCACGTCTACCGTGGCCTCGCGATCAAACTTGGCTCCTGCGTCGCTGGGCAGGGCGCGCCAGTCTTTCACGGCCGCTTCCCAGTTTGCGCCCGTCGGGGCGTATTTTCGGCCCTTCAGGTATTCGAATGTTGTCTCGTCAGGTGCTACCTGCACAGTTCTCGAGCCCAGTTCCACGCCCAGATTGCAGGCAGTGAAACGTTCCTCCATGCCCATCGCGCGAATGGCCGATCCTGCGAGTTCCCCCGCGTGGCCGGCCGCGCTGCCTGCGCCGACCTTCCGGATCACGTGCAACAGGATGTCCTTTGCCGAAACGCCGGGGCCGGGCTTGCCATCAATGTTAATGCGCATCGTCGGGGGCTTTTGCATCAGGCTCGTCTGTGTCGCGAGTGTCTGCGTCACCTCGCCCGCGCCGGATGCCCACGCGGCGGCGCCAGTGGCGCCTAACGTACATCCGTGGCTATCGTACACAGTCACCGTCGCGCCCGGCAGGGCGATGCCCAGTTCGCCTGCCACAATGCTGCTGATGCCCTGATTCGGGCTGTCGATATCGAAATGAGTGATTCCGTGCTCCGCCGTTCTCTCACGCATGGCCCGGGTCCAGCTGGTCACTCGAAGCTCCTGCGACCGACGCCCTGCGAACAGCGTCTGCGGCGAATGATCAGAAACGGCAAAGTTGTACCGGGGATACGGTACCTTGAGACCGCGCCTTTTCAATGGATCAAACCATGGAGCCCCAAGCTCCTGCAAAACCTGGCGGTCCACGAATACGAGGCCGAAGCCGTCGCCGTAGTCGCGAATCAGGTGATCCTCCCAGATCTTGTCGAACATTGATCTGGGCGCGCTTGCTTTGGTCATTGACATCTCTATTGCTTTCTGGGACTGGCGTTCATCATCTTCACGATCATTCCCTGATTGACGAAGTCCTGCTTGATGAACTCGGCGAACTCCTGCGGCGAGCTGCCGGCGATGTCGAAGCCGATGTTGTCCAACTGGGCACGCAGCGTCGACGATTTGATCGCGGCAACGCCCTCCTTATTGAGGCGGGCGACGATGTCCTGCGGTGTCTTCGGCGGCGCCAGCAGGCCATACCATACGGTTGAATTGAAGTCAGGCAGGTTCGCGGCTTCGGCGACGGTTGGAATCTCCTTCATGTTCGGGAGACGTTTCAACGATGTCACTGCCAGCGCCTTTAGCTTTCCAGCGGACAACTGACTCTGCACCTGCTCCGGTGTTCCTATCATGAGGTGAATCTCCCCAGCCAGCAGAGCCGTCGCAACCGGCACAGTGCCCTTGTATGTTATGGGGACAATATCGACACCGGTGCGATTCTCGAACTGGGCCATTGTCATTGAGGTTGTACTCGAGGGGCCGGTGGTGCCGAAATTAAGCTGCCCGGGTTTTGACTTGGCCAGCTTTATGAAATCGGCGAGCGAATTGATCGAGTTTGCAGCGGCGTATCCGCTGTTGACCAATACAGACACCGCAGAAGCCCCGAATTGCGTAATCGGTGAGAAGTCCCTTGTCGGATCAAAATTCACCTTCTGCTGATGCGGCAGCGCAGTGACCGCTCCCGTGCCCATAAGCACCGTATAACCGTCGGGTTTGGCGTTGACCGTCGCCTCCACGGCAATGAGACCGGCTGCTCCCGCACGGTTTTCAACCACAACCGGGGTCGCCATCGCGGCCGACATTAATTTTCCAACATTGCGGGCAAGCAGGTCTATTCCGCCGCCAGTGGCGGAGCCGACAAGAATGGTGATGGGTTTCTCTGGATAAGCGGCGTTCACGCAGAAAGCTGCGGTGCAGCCTGCAATGACGCACAATAACTGTTGAACAAATAAGCTTTTCATTTTTCGAGCTTCCTCGCTGTGGGACGAACCAATCTGGTGGCGACTATACAAGAGTCAGCTTGACGACGAGAACGACGAAGTCTGAAATTCGGCGGTGTTTCAGCATGTGAAACAAATCATACATTTTCTTCACCTGAGCCGTTGCTTGCGCCGTTCTTAATGCGCCATGCACATACAACAGTCCGACCGAGTGCATCGTTCTGCTAAAGTATCGGTGATCAAATAAAGGAGGAACCGCACCTTGTACAAGGATGCCGCCACCACCTCGGCACTGACCGAGCTGGAAACGGAATATTGGTACGACGTCGACCACAACTGGGGACGGTTGGCGCACGAGTTCTATTTGATCGATGGTGTGTTTGCCATCGGTGAGAAGCGCATGGCCGGCAGGGATGATATTCAAGGATTCTACAGCTGGCGCGAAGGGCGTGGGGAACGAACAGCAAGACACGTCATCTCGAACCTGCGCGTGAGCCGCACGGATGCGACGCGCGCAACGCTTGAGTGCATTATGTCGCTTTACGCTGCGGACGGCGCTCCGGTACTCGAATCGCGGCCGGCCATCATGATTGCCGACATCGTGAGCCACTGCGTCCTCAACGATGGCGCCTGGCGATATGCCACGCACGACCTCAGCCCGCTGTTCATGGGCGGAGAGGCGCCCACAATTCCGCCGGACAAATGAAGGAGCAATTCAAGTGATGACTAAAATGGTCGACTGGAATAATCTCGAGCGTGAATGGGTGCGCGAGGGGGTGGAAAGATGCGGCTTTCGCGGAGAGGATGTCATCCTGGTAATGAACTGGATCGCACCGCACATCAAGGTCAATCCGCACAAACACACATTTGAGCAGCTCGCGATCTGCATTCAGGGACGGTTCAATTACCATGTCGGGGACGAGGTGCATGTGATGACTCCAGGATGCATGTTGCGCGTACCGCCCGGTGTCATGCATTACGTCGAGCCTATTGGCGAGGAGACGGCGCTGAACCTCGATGTGTTCGCGCCGATACGGGACGATTACAAACACTTGGTGGAATACCAGGCCGGCGATTTTGGTGCCAGTCCGAAGGCGTAGAAAGCATCATGTCGCAGAGCTTGTGCTGGCTTGCACAAATCTCTAGTTCACCGAAATGCCGGTGTCTCTGACCAGTCCCAGCCAGAGTTTTATTTAGTTACCCAGCAAACCCGGGGTCGGGCATGGGCAAACCTGAGTATTGAACGTAATCGATGCTGTACGCTTTTCAAAAGTCCAAAACATGTCCCATTGGAGAAATTTAGCTGCCGCCATACGTTCAGCTCGGGTTCGATTTGACTATCAGCTTACGGAAAAATAAAGTTCAACTTTTAAGGGGTGAATCGGCCCCCGGAAGAACGCGGCGCTGGAGGCGGTCCCACTGTGCCGGGTTGTTGGGTGGCATGGCAAGACGACTACGATTTATGAGCGTCACGAAACGCTTTCAATACTGCATTCATACGTGTCTGGTATCCAGCGCCTTGCTCCCTGAACCAAGCGAGCACATCTTTATCCACACGCAGCGCAATTTGCGCTTTACGCGAGGGCAATGGCAGCCCGCGATGAGCTGCTGCGTTCGCCCAATCCGCGGGTGCGGTACGCGGAGCATCTTTCGTGAATTTGATATCACGATCCGGCATCGCAGCAAGCTTTTCCCAATTTGTCTTTCCCTTGGCGTTACTTCCTG
>CAMDRY010000067.1 GCA_945906975.1 Bordetella parapertussis
AAGCAAAGTTTTGAGTGTGCTCATGCTTATTCCCGAATCCTGCGAAATGAATTGTAGTGGTCGTCGGTATAGTAAAACTCGACACCCTTGGCCGCAATGATGCGGCGCGCGCCGCGATCCTTCGCGCCGGGCGTGCGCACCGTGTATTCATGATAGGTGCCGCGCGCGGCCTGGGGCAGCAGGCGCTCACGATTGCCGAACACGCTGTCATCCTGCTTGTGCGGATACGGACCGCCTTTTTTGATCAGCGCCAGGGTTTCACGCGCCTCTTTGGGCAAATCGGCAAGGCCAACCTCGCCGACCGGGCCGCGCGCCGTCGCGCCCGTTACCAACACGAATGATGCCAGCAATCCGAATAAAAGACGTTTCATGGGCATTGCGCTCCGTGATCAGGTTTTCTCGACGCTGCGCAGGCGGATGTGCAGCTCGCGCAACTGTTTATCCGGAACTGCCGTCGGCGCATGCACGAGCAAGTCCTGGCCGCGCTGCGTCTTGGGAAAGGCGATAACTTCGCGTATCGATTCGGCACCGCACATCATGGTCACCAGCCGGTCGAGGCCAAAGGCGATGCCGCCGTGCGGGGGGGCGCCGTATTGCAGCGCATTGAGCAGGAAGCCGAATTTCTTTTGCTGGTCTTCGGGCGAGATGTTGAGCGCGCCGAACACCTTGGCCTGCACTTCCTGGCGGTGGATACGCACCGACCCGCCGCCCAGCTCCCAGCCGTTGAGCACCAGGTCGTAGGCCTTGGCGACGGCCTTGCCCTGGTCATTGGACAGATAGTCCTCGTGGCCGTCCTTGGGCGCGGTGAAGGGATGGTGGCGCGCCGCCCAGGTCTTGCTGTCCTCGTCGTACTCGAACATCGGGAAGTCCACCACCCACAAGGGCTTCCATTCCTTGGAGGCAAGGCCGCGTTCGTGGCCGATTTTTGCACGCAGCGCGCCGAGCGCGTCGTTGACGACTTTTTCACGATCGGCGCCAAAGAATATGATGTCGCCGTTCTTCGCGCCGGTGCGCTCGATGGTGGCGCGCAGCGCCGCCTCGGACAGGTTTTTGACGATGGGCGACTGCAGGCCGGTGTCATTGAGTTGCGTAACGTCGTTGACCTTGATGTAGGCAAGACCCTTGGCGCCGTAAATCTTGACAAAATCAGTGTAAGTGTCGATCTCGCTGCGCGAAATGGTTGCACCACCGGGAATGCACAGCGCGGCGACACGGCCGCCGGCGGCATTGGCCGGCCCGCTGAACACCTTGAACGCGACTTCCTTCATCGCCTCGGTGAGTTCAGTGAACTCCAGCGGCACGCGCAGATCGGGTTTGTCCGAACCGTACAGGCGCATCGCATCGGCGAATTTCATCACCGGAATGGGGTCGGGCAGCTCAACGTTGATGGCTTCCTTGAAGACGGTGCGGATCATGGCCTCCATCAGGTCGCGGATTTCCTGCTCGCCGAGGAAGGAGGTCTCGACATCGATCTGCGTGAACTCGGGCTGGCGATCGGCGCGCAAATCCTCGTCGCGAAAACATTTTGTGATCTGATAATAGCGATCAAAACCGGCCATCATCAGCATCTGCTTGAACAGCTGGGGCGACTGCGGCAGCGCGTAGAACTCGCCTTCGTGGATGCGCGAGGGCACCAGGAACTCACGCGCCCCCTCGGGCGTCGACTTGTAGAGCATCGGTGTTTCAATATCGATGAAGCCGTTGGCGTCCATGTACTTGCGCACGGCCATTGCCACACGGTGGCGCAGCATCAGGTTCTTTTGCATCGCCGGGCGGCGCAGGTCGATTACGCGGTTCTCCAGGCGCACGGTCTCGGAGAGGTTTTCATCGTCAAGCTGGAACGGCGGCGTGAGCGAAGGGTTGAGGATTTCAATCTCATGCGCCAGCACTTCGATCTCGCCGCTGAACAAGTTGGTGTTGACCGTGCCTTCGGGGCGCCGGCGCACGATGCCGGTGATCTTGAGCACAAACTCGTTGCGCACCGATTCGGAGGCGGCGAAAGTTTCCTTGCGGTCCGGGTCGGAAACGATCTGCACCATGCCTTCGCGATCGCGCAAGTCGATGAAGATGACCCCGCCATGGTCGCGGCGCCGATGCGCCCAGCCGCAAAGTATTACGGTCTTGCCGAGTTCGGCGGCGCTGACTTTACCGCAGTAGTGAGTACGCATTTTTGGGGGAAATGGGGAATGGGGAATGGGAAATGGTAAATGGTGGGCGGTGTCGATCCGTCCCGCTGCCCACTATTTACAATTCACTTTTCGCCTTCACTGGGTGCCCCTGCTGTTGCCCTTGCCTCCGGGCACCACCACACCCATGGAAATGACGTACTTGAGCGCGTCATCCACGCTCATGTCCAGCTCCATCACTTCGGATTTGGGCATCATCAGGAAAAAACCGGAGGTCGGGTTGGGGGTGGTCGGCACATAGACGCTGACGTGCTCGCCTTGCAAATGGGCGGCGACTTCCCCGCCGGGCTGACCGGTCTGGAAGGCGATGGTCCAACAGCCAAGGCGCGGATACTGCACAAGCAGCGCCTTGCGAAAGGCCTGCCCGCCGGGGGCGAACATGGTGTCGCTGACCTGCTTTACGCCGTGGTAAAGCGTCTTGACCACCGGAATGCGGCCCAGCAGGTTTTCCCAAAAGGTGATGAGGCGCTGACCCAGAATGTTCGAGCCGAATACGCCGGTCAGGAACACCGCCAGTATCGTCGCGATCACGCCCAGGCCCGGAATATGGACGATGCGTCCGAATAGTTCGAGCTCCGGCCGGAATTCGAAGGGCAACAGCGTCAGCGTCTGGTCCATCGTCGTCACGATCAGGTGCAGCACCCAGATGGTGATGGCCAGCGGAATCCAGATCAGCAGGCCGGTGATGATATATTTTTTCATGGGGTATGGGGACGGCGTTCTGCAGGGCGCTTCAGCGGGTCATTCGGCACGACCCGCAGCGCCGGCTCAGTTTGAGGAAGACGAGGGCGTTGCCGCTGGCGTTGCCGCTGGCGCTGACACTGTCGCTGACGAAGTAGCGGCGGGCGTGGCAGGGCTTTCGCTTTTCGCCGGGGCCGCCGTTTCGGACTTGGCCGTGCTATCGGCTTTATCAGTTTTATCAGTTTTATCAGCTTTATCGGCCGACTTGGCCGGCTCGTCGCTTTTGGCGTCGGTGGATGCGGCCGGAGCGGCCTTTGCGCCGCTGCCTTTGAAATCGGTGACGTACCAGCCTGTGCCCTTGAGCTGGAAACCGGCGGCAGTGAGCATTTTTGTGTAGCCGGCCTTGCCGCATTCCGGGCATTCGGTCAACAGGGGGTCGCTCACCTTCATGAGGTGATCTTTCTGGAACCCGCATTCAGTACAGCGATAAGCGTAGATTGGCATGTCGGCCTCGGCCAAATCCAAAACCGAAGATTATAGCGGAAATCGCCCCTAAGCCTCGGGGTTATCAGAGAAATACAGCGGAAATCAGGGCAATTGCGGAAGATTCAGGCGAGCAAGCGGTGGCGACTATCGCCGCTTGGCTACTCCTCAGCGCGCGGGCTTGAGCAAGCCGGCGAATTCGGCCACGTCCTCGGCAAACAACTCACCCATTTCCTGGCGCACCAGCCGGCCGTCACGGCCGATGACGTAGGTCACCGGCAGGCCGCGCAAGCGGCCGAACACGCGGTTGATCTGCTCACCCGCCATGCCGGCGCGAAACGTGAAGCCACGCTCGCGCAACGCGTCCACCGCCTCGCGCTCGGTCTTGTCTACCGACAGCATGATGACCTCGAGCCCCTTGGCCTTGTTTGCCTCATACAGCTTTTGCAGGTGTGGCATGGTGTTTTTACAGAACGGGCACCACGAGGCCCAATACTGCAGCACCACCACCTTGCCTTTGAGATCCACAGCGCGCAGCACACTGCCGTCGTGCAACTTGATATCGGGCAGCACGACCGGGTCGCCCACTTGCAGCGCCTGCGCCGCGCCCGCGCCAAGCAGCAACGCAGCCGCCATCAGCAGCGGCAGGGTAAGGCGTGCCATGCTCATGACATGCCCTTGTTGTCGTCCATACCGATGAGACGCGGCAGGTTGAGGCTTGGCGTTTTGATGATTTTTTTATCGCGCAAGTAGCCGCCTACGACCTCCCAGATCGGTTCCCCCTTGGCGCCTTCGGCCACCGGCGCCCAGCCGGCGACCTTGTAGATTTTCCCGGCCTCGATGGGCACATCACCAAGACGCATGTCGCTGATGCGCTCGCCCATTTTCGCCAGCGGGCTGCAGGCATAGCGCATGCCGCCCACGCGCACCATGTCCCCGCCCTGTTGGTAATACGGGTCGGGATTGAACAGGTTGTCGGCCACATCCTCGAGTACCGTCTTGATGGTCTGGCCGCTCATTTCCGTCAGCGTAGTGTGCGGATAAGTGATGGCGGTCTGGTTCATCAGGTGCTCGTAGGTGATGGCCTGCCCCGGCAGGATGCTGGTGCCCCAGCGAAAACCGGGCGAAAACGCGATCTCGGCGCCCTTCACGCTCATCAACGCGTCGAGGATCACCTGGTCGAAAGAGCCGTTGAAATTGCCGCGGCGATAAAGCAGGCCTTCGCTGACAGCGAGTTTTTCGGCCAACTTGACCGCGTGCGGCGCGCGGTAGCCGTCGATCAGCGCGGCCATTTCACGGTCGGCCGGCAGCAAGTTGGCGAACACCGGCAGCAACTTGTAGCGCCAGTCGGTAAGCTTGCCGGACTTGACCTCCAGGTCGAGCACAGCAAGGAATTTGCCGTTTGATCCGGCATTGGTGACCAGCGTCTGTCCTCCGGCGTTGCGCACCGGCAATGGCGCAGGCACGCCATCGTGCGTATGCCCGCCCATGATGACGTCGATGCCGGTAAGGCGCGATGCGAGCTTCATATCGACATCCATGCCGTTGTGCGATAACAGCACGACCACGTGGGCGCCCTTGACGCGCGCCTCATTGACCTGCTTTTGCAGCCGCTCTTCCTGGATGCCGAACTTCCAGTCGGGCACCATGTAGCGCGGGTTGGCGATGGGCGTGTAGGGAAAGGCCTGACCGATTACCGCCACCGGCACACCACCCAGTTCGCGCATGGTCCAGGACTTGAACACCGGGTCGCCAAAATCGTTGGTCTCGATGTTCTGCGCAAGAAATTCAATCTTGCCGAGTTCTTTTTCGACGATCTCCTTGACGCGGTCCTGGCCGTAGGTGAATTCCCAATGGCCGGTCATGAGATCCACGCCAAGCAGTTTTTGCGCCGCGACCATGTCACGGCCCTGCGTCCACAAGGACGTGGCCGAACCCTGCCAGGTGTCGCCACCATCGAGGAGCAGCGACGCCGGCCGGGAGGCGCGCAGTTGCTTTACAAGGGTGGCGAGATGGGCGAATCCACCGACCTTGCCGTAGATGTGGGCGGCCTTGGAAAAATCGAGATAGGTGAAGGCATAGGCCTCGCGCGTACCGGGCTTGAAACCGAAAGCCTTGAGCAAGGCATCGCCAACGAGGTGGGGCGGGCGGTTGACACCATCGCCGACCCCGAGGTTAACATTGGGTTCGCGAAAATATGTCGACATCAGTTGCGCGTGGCAGTCGGTGAAATGCAGCAGCGACACATTACCAAAGCGCGGCAGATCGTAAAAGCTGCGCCGTTGCTGCGCCCCGGCGGCAAGCGGAAGGCCGGCGGCAGAGGCCAGAGCCAGCAGTCTTAGAAATTCGCGACGGGACAGTGATGACAAATCAGTATTCTCTGATGCTTGCGTTCGAAAATAGCCCGGGCGCTTCCGGATTATTGAAACTCATTGATTTACGGGTGATGCCGGGTCGAGCAGCAGCGCGGTGAGGTCGGCCATCTGCGCCTCGGTAAGAATCTTGCTGTGACCGAAGCGCGGCATGCTGGAGCAGGCGCTAAAGGCGTTGGAATTGTAGATCTTGCCGTATGTGTACTTCTGGATCGCCTCGGATGTGCCGCGCAACTTGCCGAACTGGTACAGGCTCGGACCGATGTTGCCGTAGGACAATTCCTGCCGGGATAACTGGTGACAGGCATAGCAATTGGCGCCCACCGGCGTTGTCGGGCCGTCCGAGAACTGGAATCCGGTTCCAGTCTGGGCGACGCGCTCGCCCGCCTGCCAGTTGCCCATCAATTTGGCCGGGTATTTGATCGCGGCCAGTTGCGCCTTCTCGATCTTCTCCGATACCTCCCTGGGAATGGCCTGGCCGGGATGGTATTGGCTGCAGACCGCCTGCACTTCATCCTGATCGAGCCGTGCCAGCGAGGCCTGCCCCTGCGCCCTGAACGAGGACTTCATCATCTCCACCGTGCGCCGCTCGGCCTCGCCCTCGGAAAGGGAGTACGAAGTAACGCAACCGGCAATCGTGGCAAGGAGCGCCAGCGCGATGCTTGAAACCAGGGCAACTCTCATTTTTGGAAAGCTCATGACGGACTCCTGATCAGCGCTTGAGTGCCGGCGCGGCAAAAACGCCGCCATTGGCGTTGCGGGCAAGGAACATGGTCAGCGCAACAGATGCGTCCGAGGTGAATTCCAGGTTGGGGAAGCGTTGCTGGCGGAAGCAGTCGTTGAGGCGCCACTGGAACGTGCGCACGGTACTCTGCGACACGCGGTAAGCCGGCCAGGTGGTGTAGGCGCGCTGCGCATCTTTCTGCGCGGTCAGATTGGGCAAATCCTGCAGGCGGATACGCTTGCTGTCCTCGCCATGGCAGGTGGCGCAGGCGAAATCATGCGGGCCGGCGCGGTAAAAAAACATCTTCTCGCCTATCTGGTACATCTCGCGCTCTTTCGGGTGCGACACCGCGACATTCATTTTCGAGCCTTTGGACTCCGCCGTTACGAAGGCGACGATCGACTCCATGTCCGCTGTGCGGTCGGCGTTCGAGAAGGGGTTGCGCTTCGCGTCTTCAGGCTTGAAGCCCTGCAGTGTCACCATGCAATGCACGATGCGCGTCTCCAGGTCCATGACACGATCGGCATCCTTGAAGTAGCGCGGCAATTCGACGTAAACATCCTTGACCACGCCCGGCCCCTTGCCAAGGTCACACTGCTCAAGGGAAACGTTCCTCGGTCCGCGCTTTTGCTTCCAGATGCGCTCGCCCTTGGCCTCAAAAAGCTCGGCCGGATTGCCATCGGCGATCATCTGCCGGTAGCGCTCTATTTCCTGCTGTGTATTTTGCGCATTCGCGGCACCGACACAACAAAAAAACCCCACTACTGCGGCCCAAACTTGCTTGCGCATATTTCCCCCTGATTTATCGCGCGACGGTTTTGCGGCCGCCGCTGGTCATGCGCCGAGACTGCAACTTAGCCGGTGACGATCGCCTCGTCGGTGCGCTTGTCGCCTTTGTTATCGGTCCAGGTGATCGCCACTTTCTCGCCCGGCTTGCCACCCTTGAAGCGAAACGACAGAAAGGGATTGGTCGAAACGGCGGGGCCCCATTGCGCCGACAACACCGTCTTGCCATTGTGCGTCGCTGAGACGTTCTGGATGAAGTGCGCCGCAATGGTGACGCCCTTGGCGTCCTTGCGCTGTCCGGTTTCCATGGTGTGGCTCATCAACACTTTTACTTCCACCTTGTCGCCTTGCATTGCGGCGCGTATTTTCATCGGTTCTGCCATGTCTTGCTCCTTAAGGTTTGCGTTGGGATCGGGTGCGCGAACTCAGCCGCCGCATCCACCCAGGGTGACCTTGATCTCCTTGACCGCGCTGTAATACTTGCCATCGGCCTTGACCACCGCATAAACATTCGAGCTCTGCCCCATTTTGACGCGCGTCTGGACAAAGGGGTCGGTACCCTCCGGAATATCGAACGATGCCGACAAGGTGTTGGGATTTTTTTCCACCAGGATGGAAATCGACTGTGTCTTGGCCAGGTTGCTGGTCACCGAGATCGGCACAACCATGCCGTTCTCGGCGATGTCAGGCGCCGTGATCTGTATGTCCTTGCTGTCAGCGGATGCGCCCCCGCCCATGGCCTTCACCGTATCGGCGACAGTCTTGGTCGCAAACGCCGCGCCGTTCCAGTCGGCGGCGAGGGCATCCTGCGGACGGATCAAGCCGGCCGCAAGCGCCACCGCGAGAACGCTCATTCCGCCACCCGATTTGAGGACTTGCCTGCGTTGATAGTTCATTTGATCTTGTCTCCTTATGCTGGAACGGCCAACCACGCGCTGATCGCCGACCCCGCTGATACCGCCAAGCTTGCGTTAACCCCGAGAACCGCCGAAACCAACCGGACGAAATCAGCCGGTCATAATGGTCAATTAGAACTTTTCATTATATCCGTGCCACAACGCACTCACAAACGAGCATGCGTTATTTGCTTATTACGAAATTCAGTGCGCGGCTGCGCCGGCCAAAATCCAGCGCAGCAGGGTGTTTATGTCCTCGGCGCCAAGCGCAGCGTTGGGCGGCATAGGCACGTTGCCCCACACACCTGAACCACCTTGCTTGACCTTGGCTGCCAGCTTTGGTACGGCCCCCGCATCGCCCTTATAGCGCAAGGCGATTTCCTTGAATGACGGGCCGACAATGCGGCTGTCCGCTTCATGGCAGGCAAGGCAGTTGTTACGGCTGGCGAGCACCCTCGCCTCGGTGCCAGAGACCGCTGCGGCAACCGGTGCGGCAAGCTCTGTCGCCGCCCTGGCCGTCACCACGCCGCGCACCGGCCCGATGCTGCGATTCTGGTCGGCCAGATTGCCATGCGCATCGCGCGCATAATCGGGGAGGAACGAGACGATCCTCACTTCGCCGTCCGCGCCCACCGGGCAGTCGCGCATGCACAAGGTGTTTTTTACGTCCGGGCGGCCGTTCAGGGCCCACAGGCCGTGCCGGCGCGTCATGCCGTTGCGGGAGGGCATGAGCTGCTGCACCTCGCCGATATTTTTGTCCGACAACACAAACCCATCTGGCACAATTTCACCAAGATAAAGCGTATATGCGGTAACCGCGTAGACCTCGCCGACACTCATTGTTTTGGGTGCATTCCAGGGCATGGCGCGGTTGATGTAATCCCAAAGGGTCGCGACCGAGGACAGCTTCATCAGTGTTGTGCGCTGCAAGTCCGGTTTGCTCACCAGCGCCTCCACCCGCCCGCGACTAACATCCGCCGCCGTCACCCCGCCGGCAACGGGCGTGAAAAATTCGTTCGACTCGCCAAAGACGCCATGGCAGGAAGCGCATTTCCCCTCCCACACCCGCTGGCCTGATTCAACGCTACCTGAACCCGGCGGCAAACCCTTGAAATCCGCGCGCACATCAATATCCCAGGCCCGCACCTCGGCCGGCGTGGCGTCGCGGCCAATGCCGGGAAATTTTTTCGATGGCGCCGCCGCTGCGGACACACCCGACACCAGGATCAGAACCAGTGTAACCAGAACCAGCGGGGCCAGGCCCAGTCTGCCCAAATCCGGCACCGCCCTAACCGAGCTGGACATTGCTCACCTCGCCGGAAGGATCCAGACGCCATGACTGGATGGCGTTGTTGTGATAAATCGACCGCGACCCGCGCACCGCGCGCAACTGGCGCAACTGCGGCTGCACGTAGCCCGTACTGTCGAGTGCGCGTGATTGCAAAATCGCCGGGCCGCCGTCCCACACCCAGGGCAGATTGAAACGCGTCAGGCATTTGCTCAGCACCGGCGTTTCCAGGCGCGCGGTTTTCCAGTTGCGTCCGCCGTCCAGCGACACGTCGACGCGGCGTATCTTGCCGCGGCCCGACCAGGCGAGGCCGGTGATGTTGTAATGGCCCTTGCCGCCGCCATTGACAAGACGCTGCCCGCCCGAGGGCGAAGTGATCACCGACTTGCATTCCTGTATCGAGGTGTACTGGCGGTGCAGGCCATCGGGCATGAGATCGACATAGTGCAAGGACTCCTCGCGCGTGCCCCAGGGCTGGTCGCCCACTTCGAGCCGGCGCAGCCACTTCACCCAGGACACGCCTTGCACGCCGGGCACCACCAGGCGCAGCGGGTAGCCATTTTCCGGCCGCAGCATCTCGCCGTTCATGGCCCAGGCGACCAACACGTCATCCAGCGCCCTTTCCATGGACAGGGTGCGCGTCAAACCAGCGCCATCGCCGCCCTCGGCCAGGACATACTTGCCGTTCTTGCGGTCGAAACCGCAATCGTCAAGCAGCACCGAAAGCGGCACGCCGGTGAACTCGCAACAAGACAGCATGCCGTGGGTGTACTGCACCGTGGGCACGGCGACGTTTGACCACTCCATGCCACTGTTGGCGCCACATTCGATGAAGTGCATGCGCGATACCGCGGGCAGGCGCATCAGATCATCCATGGTGTAGACGCGCGCGGCCCTGACCAGGCCGTTGATCATCAGCCGGTGCTGCGCCGGATCAATGTCCTGCCAGCCCTGATGATGGCGCTCAAAATGCAATCCGCTGGGCGTGATAATGCCGAAAAAACCCTGCAGCGGTGCAAAGGAGACCGAGGCCGCCGACACCCGCGTCAGCCCCGGGCTCTCGCGCCGCGCAAGATTCCGTTCATGCGTCGAGGGCAGGCCGTAGCCGCTCGCGGCCACGGGCTGACCGAGCGAGGTGCTGAACGCGGAGGGCTTTAAAATCGCCGCATCACCATCTGAGGCGACTGCCGATGTGCTGGCAGCGGCGAGCGCCGCCGAGGCTGCGAGAAAACTGCTCTTGAGAAAATCACGACGTCCTGCCGCCACAGCGGCGATTTGCACCGGCGCGAGAAAATTCTCGGGCGCGCGAACAATGCGACCCGGCATGTGCCCTGATTTATTCCTGTCCATCGGTCAGACACGCGGCATCGAGAAACCGTCCGCGCCCTCCTCCTCAGTCAAGTGCCCAAGCGTGATATGAGTTTAATTCGTTTAATCGCTTGCCCCGGCCTGCCGACCCCGTCCGTGGCAAAGCCATTTCGACATATTTTTTTGAATACTTATTTTTCAGGCTACACGGGCTACACGTGGAAGCAAGGAGTCGGCTAAAAATGACGTTTGGCGTGCCAATTGGCGTACCATCATTGTAACGCAACATCAATGCGCCCTAAGATTCAACACCGCCTGACGCAGACTGCTGTCATGCGGATCCGTCGTGATGCAAAAGCCCAGCTCCTGCGCGAGTTTGAGCATACGGTCATTGCCGGCCATGATATGACCCATCATTGCATGCAATCCGCGCTCGCGCGCAACCGCGATCAATGCTTTGAGCATGGCGCTGGCAAGCCCCCTGCCCTGCCAGCGGTCTCCAACCACCACCGCGAACTCGCATGATGCACCATCCGGGTTGGTGGCGTAACGGCCGACCGCGATCTCGAGCTCCGCGCCGTCCTTGCGGATTGTGGTGACAAAGGCCATCTCGCGGTCGTAATCGATCTGCGTGAAACGCGCTAGCAGGTCCAGCGTCAACT
>CAMDRY010000068.1 GCA_945906975.1 Bordetella parapertussis
TTGCGTCGGCTGGTCTGATGCCTGCTGAGCTGCGTCGAACCTGGGCGGTTTGCTTTGCCCCGGTCTTCGCGAATACGATGGTCCCGGCCCCCTGATGCTGACGCTGATGCTGATGCTCGGGAACTGACCAATAAAAAAAGCCCGCCGTAGCGGGCATTTTTACAGACGCGCCGCTTACTTCAGCTTCGTCTCTTTGTACAAAACGTGTTTGCGCACCTTGGGATCGTATTTGATGATCTCCATTTTGTCCGGCATGGTGCGCTTGTTCTTGGTAGCGGTATAGAAATGACCGGTTCCGGCACTGGATTCGAGCTTGATTTTTTCACGCATGTTCGTCGTCCTCGGAGCTTTTGTTGATGCTCAGGTTGGCAGGATTGCGGGCTTTACAGTTTGCCCTTGGCGCGCAGTTCGGCCAGAACGACCTCAAGGCCCTTCTTGTCGATCGTGCGCAGCCCGGCTGTCGTAACGCGCATGGTAATGAAGCGCTTTTCCGACTCAAGCCAGAAGCGGCGGTTCTGCAGGTTGGGCAGAAAGCGGCGCTTGGTCTTGTTGTTAGCATGGGACACATTGTGTCCGGTCATCGGTTTTTTGCCGGTGACTTGGCAGACGCGTGCCATGGCAGTACTCCAGTTCGAAAAAAGACTGCCATTATAGCGGTAAAGCCAAGGTCTTTTCAAGTTCTTGCTGGAACGAATTGCAGCGCGCCTGGATTTCCCTGTTTTTCCAGTATTTCCAGTACGCTGGTAAAACCACCTTTTAAATCAGCCCTCTTTCTGCAAAAGACATCGCCGCTCCCTCCCCGACGATGAAATGGTCCAGCACCCTGATATCAACCAGTGCGAGTGCCTGACGCAGGGTGCGGGTGAGTAATTCGTCCGCCTGGCTCGGCTCCGCCAGACCCGAAGGGTGGTTATGGGCGAAGATGATGCCGGCCGCGCCTTGCGCGAGGGCGAATTTGACGACCTCGCGCGGGTAGACGCTGGTTTGTGTCAGTGTGCCGCGAAACAGCTCTTGCGCGGCGATAACGCGGTTTTGCGCGTCGAGCAAGACTGCCATGAACACCTCGTAGTCGCGGCCTGCAAGGGTGAGGCGGAGATAGTCTCGCACCGATTGTGGCGAAGAAAGCGCGTCGCGAACGCGCATTTTTTCCCCAAGAGCGCGTCTTGCCAGTTCCAGTGCAGCCTGCAGTTGCGCCGCTTTGGCCGGGCCTATGCCGGCGGTTGAAGTGAGTGTCTTGCAGTCGGCAGCGGCAAGCCGTGCGAGCGAGCCGTGCTCCGTGATGAGCTCACGCGCCAGATCCAGCGCGCTCTTGCCGCGCATGCCGGTGCGCAGGAAAATCGCCAGCAACTCGGCATCCGAGAGCACGGATGCGCCGTGTGCAAGCAAGCGCTCACGTGGTCGTTCGGCTGATGGCCAATCTGCGATCCTCATGATTCTCCTGATGTTTTCTGATTTTTTCCTGATTCTTCAGAAGGTTTTGGCGTAGAATCCGCCGTCTGAATAACGTCGCTGCAGGTTTCCGGATGACTGACATCAAGGGCAAGCGCATTCTTCTGGGCCTTACCGGCGGCATCGCCGCTTACAAGGCTGCCGAGCTTACCAGGCTGCTCACCAAGAACGGCGCGGACGTGCGGGTGGTGATGACGCAGGCCGCTTGCCGTTTTATAACGCCGGTGACCATGCAAGCGCTTTCCGGCCAGCTTGTGCACACCGATTTGTGGGATGGCAGTGTGCCCAACAACATGGGTCATATCGAGCTGACTCGGGATCGCGATCTCATCCTGATCGCGCCGGCCAGCGCCGATTTTCTCGGCAAACTCGCCTGGGGTCTTGCCGACGATCTGCTATCGACGCTGTGCGCTGCACGCCGCTGCAAGTTGTCGGTGGCGCCAGCCATGAATGTCGAAATGTGGGAAAACCCGGCTAACCAGCGCAATATCGGCATGTTGCACGAGGACGGCGTAAGCGTGCTGGGCCCCGCTGCGGGCGACCAGGCTTGCGGCGAAACGGGCATGGGTCGCATGCTCGAGCCGGCGCAAATTCTCTCCGAGGTGGAGGCGCTTTTGGGGCCGAGCTTACTGGCCGGTAAAACGGTCCTGGTCACCGCCGGTCCGACCTATGAGCCGATCGACACGGTTCGCGGCATCACCAATCTAAGTTCCGGGAAAATGGGCTACGCCGTCGCGCAAGCGGCGATGGAGGCCGGTGCCGCTGTCACGTTGGTAAGCGGCCCGACCGCCTTGCGGGTGCCCGCCGGTGTCACGCTGGTGCGCGCGGGCAGCGCGCGCGAGATGCATCAGGCGGTGATGGAGCGGGCAAAGCAGTCAGATGTGTTCATCGCCGTGGCCGCTGTCGCCGACTATCACGTGGTGGATGCGAAGGCGCATAAAATCAAGCGCGACAAAGGCAATATGCAGATTGAGCTGGCGCCGAACCCGGATATTCTCGCAGAGGTCGCCGCGATCAAGCGGGGGCCGTTCTGCGTCGGGTTTGCCGCAGAGACCGAAAATTTGCGCGAGTATGCGCAAGCCAAGCGCAAGAAGAAAAATATTCCCTTACTCGCGGCCAATCTCGCCCAGGATGCGTTCGGCCGTGATGACAATGCGTTGACGCTGTTTCACGACAGAGGCGAAACCGAACTGCCACGTGCGCCCAAGCTAGAGCTGGCCCGCCAGTTGGTCGCCCACATCGCGGCCATGCTGCCTAAGCCGCGCTGAGCGTCAACGTCGCGCCATTGGCGTTTTATCAATCCGTGCAGGTAGTCGCCAAATTTGCGGTTGCCGCGTTTGCAGTTCAAATTCAGGTTCTTTCAGCCCCCGTTTAATGCAGACCATAGACGTCAAAATCCTCGATCCGCGCATGCGTGACAATCTTCCCGAGTACGCCACCGCCGGCGCTGCGGGTCTTGATCTGCGTGCTTGTATTGACGTGCCGCTGCTGCTGGCGCCGGGGGATGTGCAGCTCATTCCGAGCGGTCTGGCGATCCATATTGGCGACCCGGCTTACGCCGCGATAATCTTGCCGCGCTCCGGCCTCGGCGCCAAGCATGGCATCGTGCTGGGCAATCTCGTCGGTCTGATTGATTCGGATTATCAGGGCGAACTGAAGGTGTCCTTGTGGAATCGCGGCAATGCGGCCTTTACCATCCAGCCGCTGGATCGCATCGCACAACTGGTGCTCATACCGGTGCTGCAACTTCGTCTGAATGTGGTCGATGAGTTCACGCATAGTGAACGTGGCACCGGCGGATTTGGCAGCACGGGGAAGCGCTAGGATCCGCACAATCGCCGCCTGCGACAGACAAAAAAGCCCGCGTGTCGCGGGCTTTTTTTTGCCTGTCGCAGCTCAGCCTAGCGAATCCGACCAGATGTTGGCCGCCCATGCGTCTGCGTAGGATTTTTCCAGGGCGTTGCGTTGCGCCGATACGCCACCGGCGCCCTGAACCGGCAGCAGGGTCTTCTTTCCCATGTCGTAGCGGTGGACCGACGTGACATGCATGGCCTCGGTTGCGCTGACGTAGCTGTAGCAGGTGTTGGCGATGGTCGTGCTCGTTGGCGCCGGCTGGCCGGTCAGGTTGGCGACGATCGCAGCGGCGGCGATTTTGGCGTGGTTGTTCGCCATGCTCGCTGATTTGGGCATGGCCGCGGCTGAAAGTGTTGCATCGCCTAAAACGTGAACGCCTTTGACGGCAACCGATTCCATGCTGAGCCAGTCAACATCGCACCAGCGGTTGTTGGTGGTGATGAGCTTGGCCGAGGCGGCGATATTGCCTGCCCGCTGGGGCGGGATGACGTTGAGCACGTCACCCTTGATGCTGTCAAAGTCGGTCTTCAGCGTCTTGCCTCGGACATCAACGTCCTTGACCTCCTGGTTGGCGCGGTATTCGACGATGCCCGGGTACAGGTCCTTCCAGGCGGTTTTGAACAGGCCGGCCTTTGAGGTCACATCCGGATTGGCGTCGAGGATGATGACTTTGGAGCGCGGCTTGGCTTGCTTGAAATACGCCGCAACCTGGCAAGCGCGCTCGTAGGGGCCGGGTGGGCAGCGGTAAGGCGCCTTCGGTATGGAAAGCAGGTAGAGGCCGCCGTCTGCCATGCCCTCGATCTGCTTGCGCAGTGCGATGGTCTCGGGGCCGGCTTTCCATGCGTGAAGAATCTGCTTTTGTGCTTCAGCGTTGTTGAGGCCGGGAATTTCGTTGAACAGGAAATCAACGCCCGGCGAGACCACCAGCCGGTCATATTTCATGTCCGCGAACTTGTTGGCGAACTTCACCAGCTTCTTGTCGGCGTCGATGGCGCTCACTTCGTCGTTGAGTATCTGCACCCCGTGCGCGCGCAGGCCACCGTAGCCAATGGTGAGGTCTTCTATTTTGCGGGATCCGCCCAGCACCAGGTTTGACAAGGGGCAAGAGACGAATTGCTGGTTGCGCTCGACCAGAAACACCTCTATGGCACCGCCGCTCCACATGCGTATGTATTTCGCCGCGGTGGCGCCGCCGTAACCCCCGCCTATGACCACGACGCGGCCCACTGTTTTGGCCGGGGCGGTTGCTTGGGTGGCGCATCCGGTGAGGGTGGCGAGCGCGCTGGCGCCAAAGAAACCAATGAAATCGCGTCTGTCTAATTCATGTTTCATGCTGGTCTCCTCACTTCGCTTTTGGCGCGGCAAAGTAGCCCGCCAGCGCATCGATTTGTTCTTCGGTGTAGCCCTTGGATATCTGGTGCATGATGGTCGCAGGCCGTTTGCCGTCGCGGAAGTCGCGCAACTGCTTGGCGAGGTAGTCGCGGGGCTGGCCGGCGATGTTGGGCAGCCCGCCGGCGTTGGCGCCGGCGGTGCCGTGGCAGATGGCGCAGGCGGCGGCGAGGTTACGGCCGTTGTTGGCGTCTTGTGCGATGGCCGGTTGTACTAGGCTGGCGGCAAACGCAAGCGGGACGAGAAGTAGTTTCTTTTTCATGATGTTCTCCTGGTGTTCTCCGGATGGTCACCCTGATGGTCACCTCAATGGTCGCCCCGATCGTCGGGGTGGCAGCGTTGTTTTGTGCAGGGCAGTGTCGCCTCTGGCCCGCGGCACTGTCAAGGTCGTGCGCAGCATAAGCTGATTCCTGCGGGGCATAAGCTGAAAAGCCGCGCTGGGCGCGGCTTTTCAGCATGTCGTTATTCAGTCTGATCAGGCTTCGGCTTCGGGGATCGCTTCGGGCGTGGCCGTCTGTTTCGGGAAGCTTAGGGTCACTTTGTCGTCTGCGCCAAGATCGACCGTCACCTTGCCGCCGTTGGCGAGCCGGCCGAACAGCAATTCGTCGGCAAGCGCGCGGCGGATGGTGTCCTGGATGAGCCGCGACATCGGGCGGGCACCCATGAGGGGATCGAAACCATGCTTGGCCAGGTGTTCCTTCAACTTGTCGGTGAACACCGCATCCACTTTTTTCTCGTGCAACTGTTCTTCAAGTTGCATCAGGAATTTATCAACCACACGCACGATGATGTCGTGATCGAGTGAGCGGAATGAAATAGTTGCGTCAAGCCGGTTGCGGAACTCGGGCGAAAACAGGCGTTTTATCTCGACCATTTCGTCGCCCATTTCCTTTTTTGCGGTAAAGCCCATCACGGTCTTGTTGAGGGCCTCCGCACCGGCGTTGGTGGTCATGATGATAATGACGTTGCGAAAGTCCGCCTTGCGCCCGTTGTTGTCCGTAAGCGTGCCGTGGTCCATAACCTGCAGCAGGATGTTGTAGACATCCGGGTGGGCTTTTTCGATTTCGTCGAGCAACAGAACGGCGTAGGGCTTTTTGGTGATGGCTTCGGTGAGCAGGCCGCCCTGGTCAAAGCCGACGTAGCCCGGTGGCGCGCCAATGAGCCGTGACACGGCGTGACGCTCCATGTACTCGGACATGTCAAAGCGATGCAGTTCCACGCCGAGGCAATAGGCCAGTTGCTTGGCGACCTCGGTTTTGCCAACGCCGGTCGGTCCGCTGAACAGGAAGGCGCCTATCGGCTTGTTCGGGCTGCCCAGGCCCGATCGGGCGGTACGGATCGCAGCCGTGAGCGCGTCAATCGCCTTTTCCTGGCCGAAGACCACGGCCTTGAGGTCGCGATCGATGTTCTTGAGCGCGTTGCGATCGTCGTTGGAAACGCTTTGCGGCGGGATGCGCGCGATTTTGGCGATGATGTCCTCGATCTCTGTTTTGCCAATGACTTTCTTTTGTTTTGATTTTGGCAGGATGCGCTGTGCGGCGCCGGCTTCGTCGATTACGTCGATGGCCTTGTCCGGGAGATGGCGGTCGTTGATATAACGGGCCGAAAGCTCGGCCGCGGATGACAGTGCGCTGGCGCTGTATTTCACACCGTGGTGGGCCTCGAAGCGCGACTTGAGGCCGCGCAGGATCTGCACCGTTTCTTCGACCGAGGGTTCGGAGACATCGACCTTCTGGAAGCGCCGCGACAGCGCGTGGTCTTTTTCAAACACCCCGCGGTATTCGTTGTAAGTTGTCGCGCCTATGCATTTTAGCGCGCCCGAAGAGAGCGCCGGCTTGAGCAGGTTGGAGGCATCGAGGGTTCCGCCCGATGCGGCGCCCGCGCCTATCAGCGTATGGATCTCGTCAATGAACAGGATGCCGTTCGGATTGTCGAGCAATTGCTTGAGCACGGCTTTCAGGCGCTGCTCAAAGTCGCCGCGGTATTTGGTGCCGGCGAGGAGGGCGCCCATGTCGAGCGAATAGACCTGGCATTTGGACAACACCTCGGGCACTTGTCCCTCGACGATGCGACGTGCCAGGCCTTCCGCGATGGCGGTCTTGCCCACGCCTGCTTCTCCGACCAGCAGCGGGTTGTTCTTGCGCCGGCGGCAAAGCGTCTGGATGACGCGCTCCACCTCGCGGTCACGTCCTATTAGCGGATCTATTTTTCCGACCAGCGCCTGGGCGTTGAGGTTTTGCGTGTAGGTCTCGAGTGCGCCGCCTGACTGTTGGTCCTCGCCCGTCTGTTCCTGCGTTTCTTCGCCTTTGGCGGCTTGCGTCTGTGGCCCCTTGGTAATGCCGTGAGATATGAAGTTGACGACATCGAGGCGCGTTACGCCTTGTTGGTGCAGAAAGTAGACGGCATGGGAGTCTTTTTCGCCGAATATTGCGACCAACACATTGGCGCCGGTCACTTCTTTTTTACCCGAGGACTGCACGTGCAGGATGGCGCGCTGGATAACGCGCTGGAATCCCAAGGTGGGCTGGGTGTCTATCTCTTCGGAGCCGGCGACCGTGGGGGTATGGGTGGCGATGAAGTCGGCCAGCGCTTTTTTCAGCTCTTCAATGTTTGCCGCGCAGGCGCGCAGCACCTCTGCGGCGGTGGGGTTGTCCAGCAGGGCGAGCAAAAGGTGCTCGACGGTGATGAATTCGTGGCGTTTTTGACGCGCCTCGACAAATGCCATGTGAAGGCTGACTTCCAGTTCCTGCGCGATCATGGTTTTCGATCCTGTAATTGCCGGGGTGATCTTGCGGAGGGGGCTGCCTCCGGGCTGATCGGGGTGATCATGTTTCCTCCATCACGCATTGCAGCGGATGTTGGTGCTTGTGGGCAAACGCCGCTACCTGTTCAACCTTGGTGATGGCGATGTCCTTCGGGAACACGCCGCAGACGCCCATCCCCTCGCGATGGACCTTCAGCATGACCTGTGTTGACTGTTCGCGCGTCAGCGCGAAAAACGACTGCAAAACCAATACGACAAATTCCATGGGCGTGTAATCGTCGTTCAAGAGAAGAACCTTGAACATGGGGGGGGGCTTGAGCTTGCTTTTCTTCGCTTCAAGAACCGTACCTTCGCGTGAACGTGTCGCCATGGGTGTATTGCCAAACCTTCCTAAACACACTATTCCAGAACCGGGCACCCGTCAATTTGCATATGCATCGTGACCCTATGCAATTTGACGCTGAGAATGACGCTGAGAACTCTGCTTGTACTTTATCGACAGTCTGGCGCGGACGCAATGTCGAATAGATGGGTATTCCTTACCCGAAAACAAGGGTTTGGCACTTGACGGGTGCCATAAATTCACGGTACAACGCGGTTGTGTCCGTTTCTACGGCGCCTGCGATCAGGCTGCGCTAGTCAGGGCAGGTTCACCTGGGGCGGTCACTTGTTCGGGGAGTTTCCCCGGGATTAATTTTTAAGGAAGGTTTGTTTCCATGGCGACAGGTACAGTGAAGTGGTTTAACGATGCCAAAGGGTTCGGCTTTATCACCCCTGATGACGGCGGCGAAGATCTTTTTGCGCATTTCTCGGCGATCCAGATGGGCGGCTTCAAAACGCTCAAGGAAGGTCAGAAAGTAAGCTTCGAGGTTACGCAGGGCCCCAAGGGCAAGCAGGCTTCTAATATCCAGGCCGCTTAGCGTCACTTGCCACGGGCGCGCAACGCGCCCGTTCTGTTTCCGCATTCCCGTCTGAGGGGATGGGAGGGCGGTCTTGCAGAAGATCGCCCTCGTCGCGCTTTTTTCATTGCCGGGCGCGCCGGGCTGTGCGGTAGATTATTTTCGCGGATATTTTTTGCCTTACAGGCGGCCTCTATGCGGACAGTTTTTGAACGGCTCAGCAAGGAAAACGCGCGCCAAGTTCCGCGCTGATCGTATTCAGGAACGTGTCGGTATTGAGGAAGGCCTGTTCCGGCCCGATCAAAAGTGCCAAGTCACGGGGCATTTTGCCGCTCTCGACAATATCGATACACACTTTTTCCAGAAGTGTCGCAAAATTGACCACGTCGGCAGTCCCATCCATTTTGCCGCGATAGGACAGTCCGCGCGTCCATGCAAAGATCGACGCAAGCGGATTGGTTGAAGTCGGTTTCCCCTGCTGATGCTGGCGGAAGTGGCGGGTAACCGTGCCGTGTGCCGCCTCCGACAGAACCGTTTTGCCATCGGGTGTGGTCAAAACCGAGGTCATCAGGCCAAGTGAGCCGTAACCCTGGGCGACGGAATCCGATTGCACGTCGCCATCATAGTTTTTGCAGGCCCACATATAGCCGCCGTGCCATTTTAGGTTCGAGGCCACCATGTCATCGATCAGGCGATGCTCGTAGGTCAGGCCAGAGGCCTCAAACCTGGGCTTGAACTCGGTATTGAAAATTTCCTCGAACAAGTGCCTAAAGCGGCCATCGTAGATTTTCAGGATGGTGTCCTTGGTCGACAGATATACCGGGTAGTTGCGGTTTAGGCCGTAGTTGAAGCAGGCGCGGGCAAAGCCCTTTATGGACTCGTCGAGGTTGTACATGGCGAGCGCCACGCCGGCGCCGTCCGGTTTGGTCATATGCTGTTCAAGCAGCGGACCGCCATTGTCGGGTTGGAAGCTTAATGTGAGTTTGCCAGGGCCATCAAAGCGGAATTCCGTTGATTGATAAAGATCGCCGAAGCCGTGGCGCGCGATGATGACGGGCAGGTTCCAGTGCGGCACGATGCGCGGCACATTTCTGCACAGGATTGGTTCCCGAAAGATGGTGCCGTTAAGAATGGATCGGATGGTTCCCTTGGGGGTCTTCCACATCCGCTTCAGGCCAAACTCCCGCACCCGGTCTTGGTCGGCGGTGATGGTCGCGCACTTGACCGCCACGCCGTATTCCTTCGTCGCTTGGGCCGCGTCGAGCGTCACTTTGTCTTCGGTGGCGTCGCGGTGTTGCAGACCGAGATCGAAATACCGCAGGTCGATGTCGAGGTGGGGCAGTATCAGTTGCTCACGGATTTTTTGCCAGATGACGCGGGTCATCTCGTCGCCATCCATTTCCACAACGGGGGACTTCACCTTGATTCTGCTCACCAACTGTCTCCTGTTTTACGATTCACCATTGGGGCCGGCGTCCGTAGCGTGGACGAAAGCCAAAATTTAAAGATATAAGCGAAAAAACTTGCTCAAGCTGTCATTGTCGTGGAAATGTGTGGGTATCGCCATTTTCCAAGAACGCCATGTCCCGATTGCTGCTGCTAAACAAGCCCTATGGCACGCTCTGCCAGTTCACCCGTGAGGCCGGCCGTACCTGCCTCGCCGATTACGTCGATGTTCCCGAGGTTTATCCGGCCGGTCGTCTTGACGCCGACAGTGAGGGCTTGGTGGTCCTGACCGATGACGGCGTGCTGCAACAGCGCATCAGTCATCCCCGGCACAAACTCGCCAAAACCTATTGGGTGCAGGTTGAGGGCGATCCCAAAGAGGAGGCACTGGCGCGCTTGCGTGGCGGCCTTCAACTTGCGGACGGGCCGACCCTGCCCTGTGAAGCGCGGCGGATTGCCGAGCCGGCGGGTTTGTGGCCGCGGACGCCGCCAATTCGCATTCGCAAGGCGATCCCTACGGCTTGGCTGGAACTGCGTCTGAAGGAGGGACGTAACCGCCAGGTTCGGCGCATGACCGCTGTCGTGGGTCTTCCCACTTTAAGGCTGGTTCGGGCTGCCATCGGCCCGTGGAGCCTGGATGGGCTTGGCTCTGGAGAATGGCGGAGCGCGGATGTCAACCAGTTATAATACCTGGCGTTAAACGTTCAGACACCTGTAAGACACCTGTAAAAACCTGTAAAAGTGTCCGACAAATCGATCCAACCCCCTTAAAAGAAGGAAATGACATGAAAAAGCTGATTACCCTGATTGTTGCCGCTGCATTTGCCGCCAGCTCGGGCGCCGCTTTTGCCCAGGCCGCCGCTCCTGCTGCCCCGGCTTCGGCTTCGGCTGCCAAGGCGGACACCAAGGCTGAGAAAAAAGCCGAGAAAAAAGCGTCCAAAAAGAAAAGCAAAAAAGCAAAAAAATCTAAATAATTGATTATTATGGATAAAGACGGCGTGCTTGTAAAAGTTTGCTGGTCTTTTTATGTCAGGAAGATGTCAACCTGGCTGCATTGCCTGCGTTATTACGATTGACTGGGCTTTCCTGGTCTTAAAATAAAATCTACTAACTGCTTCTGAGAGAGGAATTACAAATGACAAAATTCATCGCTATCCTGATCGCTGCTGCTTTCGCCGCTTCCGCTGGTTCCGCTTTTGCCGCTGCACACGCTGGTGCCCAGGCTAAGGACGAGAAGAAAGCAGCTGCTCCTGCTGCTGATGCCAAGAAAGCTGCTCCTGCTGATGCCAAGAAAGCTGCCCCTGCTCCTGCTGCTGATGCCAAGAAAGATGCTCCTAAAAAGTAATTTAGCCTCAAGTATTTGGAAAAGGCCAGGTTCGCCCGGCCTTTTTTAAATAAAATCTACTAACTGCTTCTGAGAGAGGAATTACAAATGAAAAAATTCATCGCTATCCTGATTGCTGCTGCTTTCGCCGCTTCCGCTGGTTCCGCTTTTGCCGCTGCACACGCTGGTGCCCAGGCTAAGGACGAGAAGAAAGCAGCTGCTCC
>CAMDRY010000069.1 GCA_945906975.1 Bordetella parapertussis
ATAATCCTCATTCGGGAGCTTAAATTGAGAAAAAGCAGCGACGGCAAGAGCGGTAACGCAGTGCCGAAACCCATGCGCGTATCAAGGTGCGTGGCCGCAATGGCCTGCTTCGCCACCCTGGCAGGGGTCGCCGGTTTCGTCTCAGGACCGGCCTTTGCGCAGGCTTATCCCAACAAGGCGATCCGGATCGTCGTTCCGTGGCCAGCCGGCGGCGCCTCCGACTCGGTCGGACGCGTGATGGCGCAGCGCTTGTCCGAGCGCATGTCCGCGCCGGTCATCGTCGAGAACAGGGCCGGCGCCGCCGGCACCATTGGCGCCGAGGCGGTGGCGCGCGCCCCCGCCGATGGCTACACCCTGTTGCTGGCCAGCGCGGAAACCCATGCCATCGCGCCGAACATGCGCAGCAAGCTCTCCTACGAGCCGCTGAAGGATTTTGTCGCGATCATGCCCTTCGCCATCAACCCGTTCGCGCTGGTGGCGCGTCCGGATTTTCCGGCGAACACGACACGGGAGCTGCTGGCGCTGATCAAATCGCAGCCGGGCAAGTTCACCTATTCGTCGGCCGGACTGGGCAGCACCTCGCAGATCGCCATGGAGACGTTCAAGGGCCTCGCCGGGTTGAACATCCTGCACGTTCCTTTTCAGGGGCAGGCGCCGGCGATCACGTCCTTGCTTGGCGGCCAGACCGATTTGCAGATGCTGCCCGCAGGCAGTGCGGCGACGCTACGCAAAGCCGGCAAGCTCAAGGTTTTTGCCGTCTCCACCCATGGGCGTTTTTTCGATATGCCGGATGTCACCACGCTGAGGGAGGAGGGGTTTGAGAGTATGGATTTCGCCAACTGGTTCGGCTTTGTCGCGCCGGTCGGTTTGCCTCCGGCGATCGGGCAGCGCCTCGCCGTGGATATGGCGGCGGTGCTCAAATCAGCCGAAACGCAATCCATGTTGCAAAAGATCGGGCTCGACGCCTATGCGCCGATGTCACCGGCGGATTTCCATAAATTTCTCGAAGCCGAATTGACCCGCTGGGGCGGCGTCATTCGCGCCGCCAATATCAAGGCGGAGTAAGCGGGGCGCGCTTTAGCTTTAGCCTTAGCCCAGACTCAGCCGCGGGGATTCACCGCACAAGGGGGGGCAAGCCCACCCCCTATATCCCTTACGGCAGCGGGAGGCCTGTCAAGGGGCTCTGCTTTGCCGGCCCCGGGCAGGCCTTCTTTATCCTTGGCGTTTTGGCCGACGATAAGCCGATGCCGGCCGGTACTGGGGGTCTTGCAGCAGCCGGCCATAGCCCGCTATCGGCGTGCCGATGCCGCTGGTGCGCAAGGCGTTCCACATCATCGACAAGGCGCTCGAGAGCACCGGCTTGCCCAGGTCGGTTTCCGCGGCGCCCAGTATCGATAGCGTCGGCAGTCCCACGCCGCTGATGAACACCGCATCGGCGTCCGGACGGTTGACGCCCTTGACCAGGCCGTAGATCCGGCGCTGGGTCTCCTCAAAAATGTTCTTCACATCGGGCAGGCACTCGGCGTGCACGACCTCGAAGCCGTACTCCTGTAGCACGGCCTTGCTGCGCAGCGTGAGCGCCTGGTCGTAGGGGGTGCCGATGGCGATTTTGCGTACGCCCAGGGCCGCGAGTGCTGCGGCGGCACTGCCCAGCGCAGAAATGAAAGGGATGCCGGTGCGTTCCTCCTGGCGCCGCGCGAGCTTCTCGTCGCCGTCCCGGCCAAGCACGTAGCTGGTGGCGGTGTGCGCAAGCACGATCACATCGGGTTCGACGCTGGCGATGGAATCGACCGTCTCGTCCATGTGCTCGAGTTGGCTCGCCGCACGTGACTGCAGGTTGGCGAGCGTGCCCACAGGACCGCGTGCGACCATGCGCGCAAAATGCGCTGACACGCCCTTTGGCGCGAGCGCAACCATTTCCCGTTCGACTGTCGGCGTTCCCGGCGGAATCATGAAACCCAGTCTTGCTCGCCATCCTTCCATGCCTGTTGCTCCCTTGTTGTCGTTGAAGTAACTAGCTTATTTTTTGTCGTATCGGCCTTATCGGCCGTATCGTCCCTGGCTGCGGGCGGCGACGTGCAAGCTCATGCCGCCGCGCCATTCAGCGTGGGAATGGCGGCGGCCACGCGCCGGCAAAAGCCGTCGATCTGGCCGCCGTCTATCCAGCGCACCACCGCCACCATCTGCCGGTCGGGGTCGACCCAGACCACCGAGGCACCGGCACCGATGGCGAATACGCTCGATGCCGATGCGCTGGGAAACACACCGCGCAGTCGGTTGAGCCAGACGAGTGTGCCGTACCAGGGTGCGATGGCGCAGGGTGTCTGCATGCGTCTGACCCATTCCGCCGATAGCACCTGCGCGCCCTTGGCCCGCCCCTGGTCAAGCAGTAGCTGTCCGATCAGCGCCTGATCGGCGCTGCTGATCGACATGCCACCGCCCCAGTGCGTGCCGCCCGGTACCGACTGCATGCGTTTGCCGTCGATCTCGACCCAGCTGTTGTCATAGCCGACCCAGCGCCAGTCGCCGCTTGCGCCTATGGGTTGCATGATGGTGTCGCGGAACACCTCGGGCAGCGGCCGGCGGAACAGGTGCAGCAGCGCCAGCGCCAGCGCGTTGATGCGCACGTCGTTGTATTCCCAGTAGCTGCCCGGCGCCTGCAGCGCTCGCGCGTCGCCCTTGGTGTGTCCCTGAAGGTCGCGCGATGGCTGGTATTGCAGGTGGCGGTAGCGGTCGACCTGGTCGGGCACGCCGAAACATTCGCCTTCCCATTCGCTGGTTTGTTGTAGTAGTTGCATCCAGGTGACGCTACGGTTGTGCGCACTGTCGAAGCCGGCCCCAGGCACCTTGCTGCTTACCGCCTCATCTAGATCGGGCAGCAGCCCGCGGTCGTGCGCCACGCCGGCGAGTAGCGCAAGGCAGGTCTTGGCCACCGAGAATGTCAGGTCGGCGCGGTCGGGTTCGCCCCATGCAATGCGTTTCTCGCCGGCCACCTGTATCACGCCGGAAACTGGCCCGCGTGGATGCACCGGACCGAGCAAGCGGTTCCAGGGCGGCCGGTCGGCGTTGTGAATGCCCCAGTTGTCGCTGTTGTCGCGATCCCACGAGGTTTCGTGGGCCACGGCGAAATCGACCGCCTGGCGCAGTCCGTCGTGGCCGTGCGTTGCCGCTGTCGCCGCTGTTGTCATCGTCCCCGTCCTTATTCCACCTTGGCGCCGGAGCTGATGACGACTTTCTCCCATTTGTTGATTTCCTCGACGATGATTTTGCCGAAGTCCGCCGGCGTGCCCGGTATCGGCCGGCCGCCGAGCTCGGCGAGTTTGGCGCGCATGCCCGGGTCGGCGAGGGCGCGGTTCACCTCGGCATTGAGCTTTTCGATGATATCCGCTGGCGTGCCTCTGGGCATGCCGATACCGAACCAAGCGGTGGCCTCGTAGCCGGGCACGGTGGCGGCGACTGTCGGGACGCCAGGCAGCGACGGCTCAGTTGTCGTCGAAGTTACCGCGAGGGCGCGGATGCGGCCGCCCTTGATGTGCCCGATGGAGGAGGGCAGGTTGTCGAACAGCACGTGCACCTGGCCGCCGATCAACTCGGTCAGGGCCGGGCCGGCGCCCTTGAAGGGCACGTGCAGCATGTTGCATCCGGTCATGGACTTGAACAGCTCGCCCGACATGTGCACCGAGGTGCCGCTGCCCGAGGAGGCCATGTTGATCTTGCCCGGATTGGCTTTGCAATAGGCGATGAACTCGGCCACGGTCTTGGCCGGAAAATTATTGGTCACCTCCATTACGTTTGGCGACTTCACCAGGCCGGCAACCGGCGCGATATCACGGACAAAATTGAAGGGCAGGTTCTTGTAGAGCGTGGCATTGATGCCGTTGGCCGGGTTGACGAGCAGCATGGTGTAGCCGTCCGGGGCTGATTTCACGACATAGTCGACGCCGATGTTATTGCCGCCGCCGGGCTTGTTTTCAACGATGACGGACTGGCCGAGTTTTTCCGTCAACCATTGCGCGACAATGCGCGCGAGTACGTCTGTGGTGCCGCCGGGGGGGTAGGGTACGACCCATTTGATCGGGCGTACCGGGTAGTCTGCGGCGAGGGCTCCGGTGGCGCTGAAAAGGGTGAGCAGGGTGAACAAGGCTGGTGCGGCAAGTCGGGCGAAACGGGTCATGGTTTTCTCCTCATTGAGATGGCTGCGTCGAGCTTCTATGGCTTGATCCAGAATGCGATTATGGGCTATTGCGCCCGAAGTTGAGGCCGGCAAGGCATCACGCCGCTGCGGGCGCTTGATGTGTCGGCGCGCACGATTGCTGGAAAGCCGCTCCAGACGGGCATTTCCAGCCTATTTGCGATGAGCGGCGGCGCGGCTTCGGTGTGACCCATCAGCCGGGGACTCAGCCCCAGAGCGCCTTGCTGGCTATTTTTGCGCCCTCGGCCATGGCTTCAAGCTTGGCCCACATGATGCTGGGGTGCACGCGGCGATGGAACGGACCCTGAGCGAAACCGCAGTCGGTGCTGGCGATGTAATTTTCGCGGCCGACCAGTTTGGCCACGCGTACGATGCGCTCGGCCACCAGTTCGGGATGCTCGACCACGCTGGTGGCGTGGCTGATCACGCCCGGTGCCAGCACCTTTCCGGCCGGTAGCTTGACGCTTTCCCAGACGCGCCACTCGTGTTCGTGGCGCGGATTGGCACCTTCGATAAGGTAGGTGCCGGCCTTGACCTTCAACACAAGGCTGACGATGTCCTTGAGCGGAACGTCGGTGGTGTGCGGGCCGGGCCAGCTGCCCCAGCAGACGTGGTAGCGCACCTTTTCTTCGGGTATGCCCTCCAGGGCGTGGTTGATGACTTCGACCTGCCTGGCGAGCCAGCTCAGATAGTCGGTTTTAGAGGCTGGCGGCACCATGCGGTCGTAGGTTACGGCGGCGCGGGCGTCGTCGAGTTGCACCAGGAATCCGGCCTCGGCAATCATGCGGTATTCGACGCGCATCGCGTCGGCGATGGCCTCCAGGCAGGCGTCCTCGGTCGGATAGTATTGGTTGATGCGGTCCGGTATCACGCTCGAGGGCGCGGCCACCGGCAGAAAACCTTCTTCCACCGGCAGGTTTTTCATCGCGGCGCGCAGGTTGTCGATGTCGCGCTGCAATTGCGGCTGTCCGGTATAGCTGATGGGGCCCACGCAGACCGAGTCGGCGGTGGTGGCCACGCCGTCGCGTTTGTCCATCTCGTCGTAGAAGCCGGGGAAGCGGGTGCGGTCGGCGCCGCGGGCAAAGGTGTTGCGTCCCGGCTCAAAGGGCTGGCGCTCAAAGCCCGACAGGCGTTCGAGCGCGTATTGCGACCAGCTGATGGCTTTGCCGCATTCGCCGTCGCTGATCACATCCACGCCGGCCTGCGCCTGGCCGCGCACAATCTCGTCCACCGATTGTGACAGCGCGCGTGCATAGGTCGCGTCATCCACCGGCTTGCCGGCGATTTTGGCGCGCATGCAATCGAGCAGGGGCTCGGGACGGATCAGGCTGCCGACATGGGTGGTGAGAATACGCGCGGTGCTTCGCTTCAATGGGTTCTCCGATCGGAATTTTTGCGTAATTCAGGGGGCCGGGGTGCGCATCGCGGTAATGCAGTGGCGCGGGCGCCGGCAAGAGCGGACGCTATTGTAGCCAGTTGTGGTGAACTACGAGCCAGTCTGCCGGCGTGGCTGGTGAATGGAAAAATGGTTTCGTATTGTTTTGACAAGGGGCGGGGCTGCCCTGATAATTTTCCCCACGATCACCGGCTTCAGGTTTTTGTGAAGCCGACCTGATCTGATGCCGAACTAAATCTGAACTAAAACCAACTTAGAGCCGACCTGAAGCCGGAGCCGGAGCCGGAGCCGATCCGACGCAGGCGATCTTAATGCGGCAAAAAACAAGAGTAAGCCGACAGCCCGGCCCCAGTCACCCCCCAGTCACCCCAAGGAGGATGTAATGAACAACCGAATATCGCGGCTCGCACGCGGCCTGATGGCACCTGCTGCTTTGCTGGCAATGCTTGCGCTGTCGGCAACGGCGCTGATGCCGGTCGCCGCGCTGGCCCAGGCGGCAAAGTTTCCGAGCAAACCGATCAGGATCATCGTGCCGGTGCCGCCCGGTGGCGGGGTCGACCTGCTGGCGCGCAGCATCGGCGGAAAAATGTCCGAGCGTCTTGGCGTGCCGGTGCTGATCGAGAACCGGCCCGGTGCCAGCGCGGCCATCGGCACCGAGGCGCTGGCCAAGTCGGCGCCCGATGGCTACACCATCATGATGGGTTATACCGTGCACGCCACCAACGCGCTGTTCAATCCCAGGCTGCCCTATGACACGCTGAAGGATTTCCAGCCCATCGCCTATGTCTGCTACATCCCCTTGGTGCTGGTGACGCCACCCGCGCTTGCCGCCAACTCGGTCAAGGAACTCATCGCGCTGGCCAAGGCCAAACCGGGCGGCTTGTCGTATGCCTCGGGCGGTGCCGGTGCCGGCGCCCACCTGTCTGGCGAACTGTTCCGCTTTCTTGCCGGCGTGGATGTGACCCACGTGCCGTACAAGGGCAACGGACCGGCCATCACCGACCTGCTGGGCGGGCAGGTGAGCATGCTGTTCGACACCATCACCACATCCATCCCGCATATCCGCGCCGGCAAGATGAAAGCGCTGGCAGTGACCGGGACGCGACGCTCTGCGCTCACGCCAGAGCTGCCGACCATGATTGAATCGGGCCTGCCCGAGTTCGAGGTGGTGGGCTGGTACATGATGCTCGCGCCCGCCGGCATACCGCGAGACATACTCAACATATTGAACGCCGAGATAAACATCGCCATCAAGGACCCGGCCATCGGCGCCAAGCTCGCCAGCCAGGGCGTCGAGTGGGAGGGCGGCACGCCCGAGCGCGCCGATGCTTTCCTGCGTGCGGAAATGACGCGCTGGGGCCGCATCATCAAGGCCACCGGCATGAAGGCGGACTAGGCGAGGCGCCATGCACATCATCGACTTGCATTCGCACTGGGGCACCAAACGGGGTTATGTGTTGCGCACCGAGGCCGAGCTGGCGCGTCAGCGCACCGTCTGGAACTCCGAGCCCACCTACCACACCGAGCAGGAGATGGCCGATTACCTGCGCAGCCAGAAGGTGCGCAGCATTCTCGATTTCGGCTTTACCAAGCACATGCCGCTGCAGGAGGCGCGCGAGTATCACGACTATGGTATCGAGACCCAGCGCAGGCATCCTGAGGCCATTCTCGGGCTCTGGCTGCAGATCGATCCGCGCACCGGTGCGCAGGGTGCCGCCGAGTTGCGCCGCTGCATGGAGGCGAGCGCCGGCTTCATCGGCCTAGCGGTTTCAGGCGGAACGGGGTTCGCCGCCAACGACCCGATATACAAGCCCTTTTACGACGTCTGCGCCGAGGTGGATCGACCGGTACTGGTGTTTGTCGGCTACACCGGTGCGGGCGCCGGGCTCCCGGGCGGGGGCGGCATACTGCTCGACCTGTGCCATCCGCGCTATGTCGATGCGCTCGCCGCGACACGGCCCGAGCTGACCATCATCGCCGGGCGCCCGGCCTGGCCCTGGCAGGACGACATGATCGCGGTCATGCTGCACAAGCCCAATGTCTGGAATGAACTGCACGGCTGGTCGCCCAAGTACTTCACCGAATCGCTCAAATACGACATTCCACGCCGCCTGAAAAACCGCGTGATGTTCGGCGCCGACTACCCTTTGTTCAAATACGAGCGCCTGGTTGCCGACTGGCGCGCCCTTGGTTACGACGAGGCCATACTGAAAAAAATATTTCACGAAAACGCCGAGCGCCTGCTGGCGAAGTTTCTTCCGGGTCACTGACATGCAAATGGGTCTCAAGGGCAAGGTGGCGATCGTCGGTGGGGCGAGCCAGGGCATTGGCTATGCCATAGCAAGGCTGCTCGCGGCCGAGGGGGCGCAGGTGGCGATGGTGGCACGCCGCATGGAGGCGCTGGCCGAGGCTGCCGCGCGCATCAGTGCGCAGACGGGCAGCCGCACGCTGGCGATTGCGGCTGACATCCGCCGCGGACCCGATTGCGAGCGCATCGTCGACGAGGCGGTGGCCGGCCTCGGGCGAATCGATATCCTGGTCAATAACGATGGCGCGCCGCCGCTCGGGCTGCTGGCCGATTTTGATGATGCCGCCTGGGACAAGGCGGTGCAGCAAAACCTGATGAGCGTGGTGCGCCTGTCACGCCGCGCCATTCCGCACATGAAAAGCGCGGGGGCGGGGCGCATCGTTAACATCACTGCGTTGTCGGTGCTGCAGCCGATGGCGAAATTCGGCCTGTCCGTGGCAACCTGGGCAGGCGTGATCGGCTACGCCAAGACGCTGTCGCTTGAGGTGGCCGCCGATGCCATAACCGTCAACACCATCTGCCCCGGGCGCATCGCCACTGGTCGCCTCGCCAAGGTGTTTGGAGACGCGGCGAATCCCGAGGACGCCGGTCTTGCCCTAGAGCTTGCCAAGCAAGTACCGCTCGGGCGTATCGGCACGCCGGATGAAATCGCCGGACTTGTCGCACTGCTCGTTTCCGATTACGGCGGTTACATCACCGGCTCGACGCTGCATGTCGACGGTGGCCGCCACGCCAGCATTCTGTAAAAGAACCGCACATGAAAATAAACTACGAACAGACCTTTCCGCATTTTTTTCGCGCGCTCGACTTTGAGCAGCTGACACGCGATTACCCCCCGCCGCCGGAGTTTTACAAGACGGTGTTGCACATGCCTCGCGTCGAACTCGAAGCGCTGAAAAACAAACGCTTTCTCGCCACGGTGAAGCGCGGTTGGGAGATTGCGTTTTTCCAGAAACATTGGGGTGAGGTCGGCCTTGAGCCTGGCGACATTCGCAGCCATGCCGACATCGAAAAAATACCACCCTACACGGTGCACGATATTCGCAAGAGCCTGGAGCGCAATCCGCCCTTCGGTGATTTCATGGGCATGGAGCCCGGCGGTGACAACCCGCTGCCGTTGGTGCTGCACACCAGCGGTGGAACCACAGGCCTGCCGCGCCCCATGCTCTATGCGCCGCAGGACCGCGAGGTGATGGCCATTCTCAGCGCCCGTCGCTACGCCATGCAGGGCATGGTGCCCGGCGACAAGGTGTTGTCGACGCTTTCCCTTGGGCTGTCCAACGGCGGCTTTGCCGTACGTGACGCGTTGTGGAAATACATGGGGGCGGTGCCGGTGATGACCGGCAGTGGTGCGTCGACGCCGTCGCGGCGCCAGATCGAAATTATCAAGGCCTGGGGCTGCAGCATCGTGCTGGGCTTTCCGGCCTACCTGCGGCATCTCGCCATTGTCGCGCGCGACGAACTGGGCATCGATCCGCGCAGCCTGGGTGTCAAGGCCCTCGGCTCCCATCTTGGCGTCGAGGATCGCAAAAAAATCGAGGCGCTTTGGGACGCCGAGTGTTACGACTCCTATGGCACCAACGAGAGTGGCATGATGGCAGCCGACTGCGAACACAAGAACGGCATGCACATCAACGAGGATGCGGTGCTGCTCGAGATCGCCGACCCGGAAACGGGCAAGCTCATGCCCGAGGGTGAGAAGGGCACCGTGTACATCACCACCTTTTATCGCTGGGGCGCGCCGCAGATCCGTTTCAACGTGAATGACATTTCGGCCATCATGCCCGGGCAGTGCGCCTGCGGCAGCACGCTCAAGCGGCTCGAGAAAATATTCGGTCGCAACGACAACATGGTCAAGCTGCGCGGTGCAAACGTCTTCCCCGAGGCGATTGGAGCGGCGGTGGCGGAAGACGCGCGCTCGAATGGTGAGTTTTTCTGCGTCGTTGAACGCATCGGTGAGGCCGGACACGACGAAATGACCGTCATGGTCGAGGTGCTCGATCCGGCTGTGCACGGTGCCGCGCTCAAGGAGGACCTGGAGCGGCGTCTCAAAGAGGTGATCGGCGTGCGCGTGACGGTTTCGCCGCAGCAGCCCAAGGCGCTGGACGCGCATACAGGCACGTCGCAGACCTCCAAGATCAAGCGGCTCCTGGACAAGCGCAAATAGCGCCGGCCCCGACTGCGCGTCGCGGGGCAAATTGGCGGCGACTTCTGGTATGTTGATTGCCATCGCCGCAATCCCGGGCCAACAGTTACCTGAAGGAGCGAATTCATGACGCATATCCAACTACAGCCAGCGGCCGACCGCCTGCTCACCGGGCTCAAATTCGGCGTCGCTGCGCTGGCATTCGGTTTATTCGCATCCGGTCTTTGCGCAAGCGCCTTCGCGCAAGCCTATCCGAACAAGCCGATACGGCTCGTCGTGCCCTATCCTCCCGGAGGCGCGGCCGATCTTCTCGCGCGCACGTTTGCGCAAAAACTCGCCGAGAACCTCGGGCAGCCGGTCAACATTGACAACCGCGGCGGCGCCAACGGCATCGTCGGCTCCGAGGTCGTCGCCAAAGCGGCGCCGGACGGTTACACGATTTTGATCGACAACCTCACCTTTCATTCGATCAACGCGTCACTGTACAAGACCATGCCGTTCAATTCGCAAAAGGACCTGGCCATGGTCAGCCTGGTCGGCTGGGTCGACAACGTGCTGGTGGTCAACCCGTCGCTGCCGGCAAAGTCGGTGAAGGAATTGATCGCCCTCGCCAAGGCAAAGCCGGGGGAGTTGAACTACGCCTCTTCGGGCTCGGGCAGCACGGCGCACCTGTCGGGGGTGATGTTCAACACCACGGCGGGGGTGGACATGGTCCACGTGCCCTACAAGGGCGGCGCGCCGGCCATGGCCGACGTGCTGGGCGGTTCGGTGACGTCCTACTTTGCCGGCCTTTCTACGGCGCTTGCCATGATCAAGGCGGGCCGGCTGCGGCCGCTGGCGGTCGCCGGCACCAAGCGCAACGCCGTGTTGCCCGATGTGCCCACGGTGGCCGAGGCCGGGCTGCCCGGGTTCGAGGCGAGTAACTGGTATGGCGTGATGGTCCCCGCGGGCACGCCGCGCGACATCATCAGCCGCCTGAACGCCGAAACGCACAAGGTGCTGCAGTCGCCCGACGTGCGGGAGCGCCTGTTCGCGCAGGGCTATGAAATCAAGACCAGCACCCCGGCCGAGGCCGGTGCCTACTTGGAATCGGAGACCCTCCGGTGGGCCAAGGTGGTGCGCGATTCGGGCGCCCGCCAGGAATAGACATGCCTTCGAAGCTGGCCGACGCGCTAGGCTACCGCGCCAAGATCGGCATACTCGTGCCGGCGACCAACACCATCGTCGAGCCCGAGCTGGCGGCCTTGCAGCCGCCGGGGGTGACCAACCACGTGTCGCGCATGAGCCGGGTCAAGCGCGACACCAT
>CAMDRY010000070.1 GCA_945906975.1 Bordetella parapertussis
GTTGTTGGTATTGCCCGAGTGACGCCAGTTTAAGAATTGCATACATATTTGTCTAATCGATTCTATCTATTTAAACTATCTGTTCCATGGATATAAGAAATGTTGATTTAAACCTGCTCGTGGCTTTCGATGCGCTGATCGCCGAGCGCAGCGTGTCACGCGCGGCGACGAGGCTGCACTTGTCGCAGCCGGCCACCAGCGCCGTGCTGGCACGGCTGCGCGAACTTTTTGGTGATGTGCTGTTGCTGCGCACGGCGCGCGGCATGCTGCCCACGGCGCGCGCGCTGGAATTGAGCGGGCCGGTGAAACAGGTGCTGGCGGAAATAAACCGCCTGGTGCAGCCGCAAACGGCATTCGATCCGACGCATGCCGAGCTGACCTTTACGCTGTCTGCCTCCGATTACGTCGAATACGCCCTGCTGCCCGCACTGGTCGATTTCATCGAGAGAAAGGCGCCCGGCACCCGGCTCGAAGTCAAGGCCATCGACTTCGGCCTGATGGACAAGCAGCTTGAGTCGGGCGAGGTCGATGTCTGCGTGACCAGTTACGACAACGCCTCGCAGCGGCTGCACGCCCGCGCCCTTTACACCGAACGCCTGGTTTGCGTGGTACGCCGCAATCACCCTGAAATCGCGGACAGCATTACGCTGGACCAGTTTTGCCGTCTCGAGCATGTATCGGCCACTCCCAGCGGCGGCGGCACCTTCGTGCGGCTCATCGACGCGGCGCTCAAGACGGCAAAGCGCATGCGCCGTATCAGGCTGAAGGTGCCGCACTTTCTGATGGTGCCCGAGATTATTGCCAGCTCCGACATGGTCGCCGTACTGCCCGAACGGCTGGCGCGCGGGTATGCGCGCAAGCTGCTGATCCTCGAGCCGCCGCTCAAGCTGCCCGGCTTTGACATCGCCTCCATCTGGCACGAACGCACCCATACCGATCCGGCGCAGCAATGGTTGCGCCAGGTTCTTGTGAATCTTATTGAAAAGCAGGTTTCCCGATGAGCACAGTTTCAGCCCTGCCCGAGCGGGTGCTTTCCACGCGTGATGCGGTCGCCCTGGTCGTTGGCATTGTCATAGGCGCGGGCATCTTCAAGTTCCCCTCGCTGGTAGCCGGCATGGCCGGCAGCCAGTCCATGGTGTACGCGCTCTGGCTTGCCGGTGGCCTCGTGTCCATCGTCGGCGCGCTCTGCTACGCCGAACTCGCCACGGCTTTCCCGAACGCCGGCGGTGATTATCACTTTCTTACGCGCGCCTTCGGACGGCACTTGTCTTTCCTCTTTGCCTGGGCGCGCGCCACCGTCATCACCACCGGCTCGATCGCGCTGCTGGCATTTGTGCTGGGCGATTACGCCAGCAACCTGCTGCCTCTGGGCGAGCATTCGAGCGCCATCTGGGCGGCGCTGGTGGTGGTTGCGCTCACCGTCCTCAACTGGTTCGGCCTGCGCGAGGGCAAAGCCACGCAGAATGTGCTGACGGTTTTTGAAGTGTCGGGGCTGGTGGCCATCGTCGTCGCCGGACTCTTTGTCGTCGAACCGGTGGTCACGATGGTCACGGTGGCGCCGGCGGCGGCTGCGGCCGCTGCAACGCCCACGGGCATGCCCGCCGCCTCGGCGCTGGGGCTGGCCATGGTCTTCGTGCTGCTGACCTATGGCGGCTGGAACGAGGCGGCCTATATGTCGGCCGAGGTGCAGGACCGCAAGCGCGGCATCCTGCGTGCGCTGGTGATCGGGCTGTTGCTGGTCACCGCGCTTTACCTGCTGGTGAACTTCGCCTACCTGCGCGGCCTCGGGCTGGAGGGCGTGGCCGGTTCCAAGGTGGTTGCCGCCGATCTGCTTGCGCGGGCCTGGGGGCCGGGCAGCGCCACCTTGATGAGCCTGATGGTGATCGTCGCGTCACTGACCTCGATCAACGCCACCATGCTGGTGGGCGCGCGCAGCAATTACGCGCTGGGTCGGGATTGGAAGCTGTTCGGCTGGCTTGGCGGCTGGCACGCCTCGGGTGTGCCGCGTCCGGCATTGCTGGCGCAGTCGGCGATTTCCTTGCTACTGGTGGGTTTCGGTGCGGCGACGCGCAAGGGTTTCGAGACCATGGTTGACTTTACCGCGCCGGTGTTCTGGTTCTTTTTCCTGCTTACGGGCATCGCGCTGATGGTGCTCAGGCGCACCGAGGCGGCGGCAGAGCGACCCTTTCGCGTGCCCTTTTATCCGCTGCTGCCGCTGCTGTTTTGCGCCAGTGCGGCGTGGCTGCTCTACTCGAGCCTGGCTTACACCGGTGTCGGCGCCTTAGCCGGCGTGGGTGTGCTCGCTGCGGGCGGTTTGGTGCTCGTCTGGAGCATGCGGCGTGAAAAAAGGGTGGCCGCATGACTCTCTCGCGCCGGCGCTTTCTTGCCGCGACACCGGCCTTGCCACTGCTTGTCGCCGGCTGCACCAACTATGGCATCAGCAGTCGCGTAATGCTGTTCCCGCCGGAAATTCCGTTTTATGTCACCGGTAATGAGGCCATAGAGGCCATGCTCAGCGGCGCCGGGGTCGGCCCGGCGGACAACGTGTGCGACCTCGGTTGCGGCGACGGCCGCATTATCATTGCCGCGGCCTACCGTTATGGCGCGCGCGGTTTTGGCGTTGACATCGACCCGCAGCGCATCAGCGAAGCGCGCTATTACGCCGACAAGGGCGGTGTGGCTGCGCGCACCCGTTTCGAGGTTGCCGATGTCTTTGACACCGATGTGTCGGAGGCAAGCGTGGTGACGCTCTATCTTTCGGTTGCCTTTAATCGACGTCTGCGGCCGGCTCTATGGAAGCAACTCAAGCCCGGCTCGCGCGTCGTCAGCAACAAGTTCGACATGGGGCCGGAGTTCCCGCCCGAGCGCAGCGTCAAAGTGGGCGATCACAGCGTGCATTTTTGGACGGTGCGCGCGACCTGAATTGCGGCACCTGGCGCTAAGTTCAAGGCTCGAAGCCCGAAGCCCGAAGTCCAAAGTCCAAAGTCCGAAGTTCGAAGTTCGAAAGCCCTTCCCCTGGCATCCGCTGCAGGCCTTAGAATTTTTCCGCCCAGGGACGCAGGTCGGTCTCGAAGGTCCAGGCGTTGCGCGGCTGCTCGTGGATGTGTAGATAGGTTTCGGCGATGTCGTCCGGGCGCAGCATGCCCTCTTGCGGCAGCATGTTGATGCGTTCGGGAAAGCGTTCGCGCATGCGCGGGCTGTCTATCATGCCGTCGATGATCACCGAGGCGACGTGTATGCCCTTGGGGCCCAGTTCGCGCGCCATGCTTTGCGCCACCATGCGCACCCCGGCTTTGGCTGCGGCGAAGGCGGCGAAATTGCTTGCGCCGCGCAGGCTGGCTGTCGCGCCGGTGAAGAGGATTGTGCCCTGGCCGCGCGGCACCATGTGGCGCGCCGCCTCGCGGCCGACCAGGAATCCGGCAAAACAGGACAGGCGCCATATCTTCTCGAACATTTCGGCCTCGGTGTCGAGTATGGATGCGCGGTGGTTGGCGCCGGTGTTGAACACCACCACGGAAACCGGCCCGACCTCGGTCTCGACGTCATCAAACAGTTTGGACACCGCCTGCTCGTTGCGCAGGTCGGCGACATAGGCGACGCCGCGACCGCCTCCGGCCTCGATGCCGCTGGCGATGCGTTGCAGCCGGTCGGCGCTGCGCGCCACCAGCACGGTGTCGTAACCCTTGCGCGCAAAGCGCCGCGCCACCGCGCTGCCCAGGCCGTCGCCGACGCCGGCGATCAATGCCACCTTCTTGTTCATGTGTATTTCCTTTTCTGTTTTTCCGTAATGGTGGGGCTGCCCCGCTCAGGCGGCGGGTCCGTCCGTTGCAGCGTCCGGGATTGCAAGATCCAGCAATTGGGTATCGTCGTGCGCGTAGGCCGGCGCGCAGGCGCACAGTATGGTCATGCTGTCGGCGCCGGTGTTCTCCACGCTATGCGCGGTTCCCGGTGCAATGGCGACGGTGTCGCCGGCGCTGACGGCGAAGGTTTCCGCACCCAGCGTCATACGCCCGGTGCCATGGGTGAAATGGTAAATCTCTTCTGTGACAAGGTGCCGGTGCAGCGACGTGCGCTGGCCGGCATGCAGCGTGGCCTCGGCCAGACTTTGCTTGCCGTTGCCCTGCGTTGCCGGGTGCATCAGCTCGCGGATCTCCGATCCGTCCTTGGTGACGTAGGGAGCTATGTCCGCGTGTCGCGACGTCATCATATGGCCTCGCTGGTTTTTTCAGCACCGTGTCTCTGTCGGACATTTTGGCGATGTGGGGCGTGCCGCCGCCGCATGCGAGCCGCGGATGCAAGAGGCATAGTAACAAACGCGATAAAGCAACGCTTGTGCATGGTCAGGGGATTAATGGCGCAAACTGGCGGTCATGGCCAGAGCTTGTTGCTTGACCTTATTCGTTGACCTTATTCGTTGACATTAGAGAAGGCCGCCCCGTACCATCGGGCACGGTCACCGTTCCCACACCCTGTTCGCATACCCGATGAACCTGCCACTCGTTCGCATTGATTTTCTGCGCCAGGCCGAAGTATCCGGGCGCTTGCGCGCCGTCCTGCCTGCGGCCAGCGTGTTGTCGCGTGAGGAAGACACGCGCCCCTACGAATGCGACGGCTTGTCGGCCTACCGCCAGTTGCCGATGGTGGTGGTCTTGCCGGCGGACGAGCAGGAGGTGGCGCAGGTGCTGCGTATTTGCCACGAGCTGAAAGTGCCGGTGGTGGCGCGCGGTGCCGGCACCGGGCTGTCAGGTGGCGCGCTACCCATGGGCGACGGCGTGCTGTTGTCGCTGGCACGCATGAAAAAAATCATCGCACTCGATCCGCTGGCGCGCACCGCGCGCGTGCAGCCGGGGGTGCGCAATGCCGCCATTTCCGAGGCGGCCGCCCCCTACGGTCTGTATTACGCGCCCGATCCGTCCTCGCAGATCGCCTGCACCATAGGCGGCAACGTTGCCGAGAACTCGGGCGGCGTGCACTGCCTCAAATACGGGCTCACCGTGAACAATGTGTTGCGCGTACGCGGCTTCACCATCGAGGGTGACCTCGTGGAGTTTGGCGCGGAGGCGCTGGACGCGCCCGGTTACGACCTGCTGGCGGTGATCATAGGCAGCGAAGGCATGCTCGCCGTCACCACAGAGGTCACGGTCAAGCTGGTGCCCAGGCCGCAGGTGGCGCGTTGCATCATGGCGTCCTTCGATGACGTTGAGAAGGCCGGCAATGCGGTGGCCGCAGTCATCGCCGCGGGCATCATTCCGGCCGGCATGGAAATGATGGACCAGCCGGCGACGCGCGCTGTCGAGGAGTTCGTCCACGCCGGTTACGACCTGGATGCCGCGGTCATCCTGCTGTGCGAATCGGATGGCACGCCGGAAGAAGTTGAAGAGGAAATCGCGCGCATGACCGCGGTGCTGGAGCATTCCGGGGCCACCGGCGTGCGCGTATCGGGTTCTGAAGATGAGCGGCTCAAGTTCTGGGCCGGGCGCAAGGCGGCCTTCCCGGCGGTGGGGCGTATTTCCCCCGACTACTACTGCATGGACGGCACCATCCCGCGGCGTCGCCTGGGCGAGATACTGCTGTTTGTCGCGGCGATGGAAAAAAAATACGGACTGCGCTGCCCCAATGTGTTTCATGCCGGCGACGGCAACCTGCATCCGTTGATCCTGTTCGATGCCAACAACCCGGACGAACTCGCCCGCACCGAGGCTTTCGCCGCCGAGGTGCTGGAAAAATGCGTCGCCGTCGGCGGCACCATCACCGGTGAGCATGGCGTGGGCATAGAAAAGATCAACCAGATGTGCATGCAGTTTGGCGCCGCCGAACTGGCCGCGTTTCGCGGCCTGAAGCGCGCGTTCGACGAGCCCGGCCTGCTCAATCCGGGCAAGAACATCCCGACCCTGCATCGCTGCGCCGAGTATGGCGGCATGCATGTCAAGGGCGGGCAATTACCGCATCCCGAGTTGCCGCGGTTCTGATGCCGGCCCTTATCGCGCAGTTTGCCCGGGCGGTGCGCGACGCTGCGGGCGCCGGCCGAGCGCTGCGCCTGCGCGGTGGCGGCAGTAAGGATTTTTACGGCCAGTCGCTGGTGGGCGAGGTGCTCGATACGCGTGCCTATGCCGGTATTGTTGAATACGATCCGACCGAACTGGTGGTGACGGCGCGTTGCGGCACCCCCCTGGTCGAGTTGGAGGCTGCGCTCGCCGCCAAGGGCCAGATGCTCGCCTGTGAGTGCCCGCATTTTGGTCTGCAAGCGAGCGTTGGCGGCGCCGTTGCCGCCGGCTTGTCCGGGCCGGGCCGGCAGGCGGCAGGCAGTGTGCGCGATTTCGTGCTCGGCGCGAAGCTGCTGGACGGGCGCGCGGACGTGCTCGATTTTGGCGGCAGGGTGATGAAAAACGTCGCCGGTTACGATGTCTCGCGCCTGCTCGCCGGTTCGCTTGGCACGCTGGGTCTTATTCTTGAAGTTTCCCTCAAGACCCTGCCCATGCCGGTGGCCACCGCCACGCTGTTGTTTGAATTGCCCGAAGACAAGGCCGTGCACACGCTCAACCAGTGGGGCGGCAAGCCGCTGCCGGTCTCCGCCAGCGCCTGGTGCGACGGCCAGCTGCGGGTGCGGCTGTCGGGTGCGGCCGCGGCCGTGCGGGCTGCGCGTGAAACGCTTGGCGGTGAGCGCGTGGAGGATGAGCAGGCCTGCGCCTTCTGGCTGGGCCTGCGCGAGCAGACGGATGTTTTTTTTACCGCCGGTGATGCGCCGCTGTGGCGCCTGTCGCTGCCCCCGACCGCACCGTCGTCCGGGCTTGCCGGCGACGTGTTGATCGAATGGGGCGGCGCATTGCGCTGGCTGCGCAGCGGCGCGGATGCGGCGAGCGTGCGCGCTGCGGCGGCCAAGGCGGGAGGGCATGCCACGCTGTTCCGCGGTTCGGCCGAACTCAAGGCCGGCGCCGGGGTGTTTCAAGCCCTGCCCGATGCCATGATGCGCATTCACCGCAAGCTCAAGGCGCAGTTCGACCCCGCCGGGATATTTAATCGCGGCCGCATGTATTCTGAATTCTAGGAAATGGAAAACAGGAAATGGGAAATGCTTAACACAGTCGCGCGCGGTGAGCCTTACCGTTCACCATTCACCATTCACGATTCACCGTTTGCCATTCACCATTCACCGACCTGATGCAGACCGCACTGGCCGATTTCATCAAGGGCACGCCCGAGGGCGCGGAGGCTGATGCCATCCTGAGAAAGTGCGTGCATTGCGGTTTTTGCACGGCCACCTGCCCGACTTACCAGTTGCTCGGCGATGAACTGGACGGCCCGCGCGGGCGCATCTACCTGGTGAAACAGGTGCTGGAGGGCGTCACGCCCACCGCCAGCACGCAGTTGCACCTTGACCGCTGCCTCACCTGTCGCGCCTGCGAAACCACCTGCCCCTCGGGCGTCCAATACGGGCGGCTTGCGGATATAGGCAGAAAGCTTGTCGACGAGCAGGTCGGACGTCCGCTGCATCAACGCCTGTTGCGCCGCGCCTTGTCGGTGCTGTTGCCGCGTTCATGGTTGTTTGCGCCGCTGGTGGCGACGGGGCGCCTGCTGCGACCGCTGCTGCCAGGCGCATTGGGTCGCAAGGTGCCGGCGGCCAACCCGCCGCGCGGCGTCTGGCCGGCCGCGCGTCACGCCAGAAAAATGCTCGTGCTCGCCGGTTGCGTGCAGCCGGTGCTGGCCCCGGACATCAACGCCGCCACGGCGCGCGTGCTCGACCGGCTCGGTGTTTCGCTGCTTCAAGCGCCGGGCGCCGGCTGTTGCGGTGCGTTGCGCTATCACCTCAACTACCAGGACGAGGGCTTGGCCGACATGCGCGCGCTGATCGATGCCTGGTGGCCGATGCTTGAACGCGGCGAAGTCGAGGCCATTGTCATGACGGCCAGCGGCTGTGGCTCCACGGTGCGCGAATACGGCCACCTGCTGGCGCATGACGCCGCCTACCGTGACAAGGCCGCGCGCATCAGTGCGATGACGCGCGACCTGAGCGAGATCATTGCCGCAGAACTGCAGCGCCCCGGCGCGCTGGCCGCGCTCGCGCTGCGCAAGCCCGACGTAAAACTGGCCTTCCATCCGCCGTGCAGCCTGCAGCACGGCCAGCAGGTGAAGGGCGTGGCGGAAAAAATTCTCACTGCGGCGGGATTTGAACTGGTGCCCGTTGCCGATTCGCACCTGTGCTGCGGCTCAGCCGGCACTTACTCCATTTTGCAGCCTGCGCTGTCCGCGCAGTTGCAACAGGCCAAGCTGGCGGCGCTTGGCGCCGGTGGCGCCGATTGCATTGCCACCGCCAACATCGGCTGCCTGTCGCACCTGCAGGAGGCGAGCGCCATTCCGGTTGAGCACTGGGTTAATACGCTGGATCGCCACCTGGGTGACTGAGGGGCGGGTGCAAGGGTACCCGTCCATCGTTATTTTTCACTGCCATAGGCTGGAAACGCCCGTCTGGTGCGGCTCTCCAGGCTATGGTGCGGTGAGGGCTTAGCGCAGCAGGCTGGCGGCGATGCCTATCATCGCGCCGCCCAGCAACACCACCAGCGCGGTAAAGGTGAGCATAAAACCGGGGCCGCGTTTTTCCGCTGCAGCGTAATAGCTCAGCGCAAACCAGATGCGGCCTATGATCCAGACTAGGCCCACGCCCGCCGCCCAGTTGGGCGAGACGTATTGCGCAAACAGCACCAGGCTAGGGATGAAGGCCACGAGCTGCTCGAGGGTGTTTTGTTGCACGCGGAATATGCGCTCGAACTCCGGATGGCCGCTGGTGGCCGGCGCGTGTATGCCGTACTTGCCGCGGGCGGCGCCGACCTTGATGGCGGTGGCGATAAACAGGATGATGGCGAGGCACAGCACCAAGGCGGGCAGGGCGGGGATCATGGCGTACTCCATTTTTCGGCGGGAACTCATTGTAGGTGAGTAGGTGAGTAGGTGCGTAGGTGAGTAGGCGATGTGCCGCCGCGGACCAGCCCTGCCGCAAGAGTAAAATAGCGCCATGGCCGACCTTCCTTCCGTACCCCCGCCCAAGGGCAAAGTTTCGCAACTCAAGCGCCTTGCGCGTTTTCTGGTGCCGCATCGTTCACGCATCATCATCGCCATGTTTGCGCTGCTGGTGGCGGCCGGCACCGTGCTCGCGCTCGGTCAGGGGCTCAAGTACGTCATCGACGCGGGCTTCGGCTCGGGCGATTCGGCGCACCTCAATGCGGCGCTCGCCGGCGTGGTCGCGCTGGCGGTGATCCTTTCGCTCGCCACCTGGGGACGCTTTTACCTGATGATGTCCACCGGCGAGCGCGTGGTCACCGACATCCGCCGCGCGGTGTTCGATCATGTGCTCGACCTGTCACCGGGCTTTTTCGATTCGGCGCGCACCGGCGAGATCGTGTCGCGCATTCTCAACGACACGACGCAACTGCAGGTGGTCATCGGCTTTGGCTTTTCGATGTTCCTCAGGAACGGACTGATGATGATAGGCGCGCTGGTGCTGCTGTTCGTCACCAGCGTCAAGCTCGCCGCCTTCATCGTGCTGGGCGTGCCGGCGATACTCATCCCGATTTTTGTCATCGGCCGGCGGGTGCGCAAGTTGTCGCGCGAAAACCAGGACCGTGTCGCGGACGTGTCCTCGTATGTTGACGAGGTCTTGCATGAAATACGCACGGTGCAGGCCTACGCGCATGAGCACGCCGACCGGACGCTGTTTGGCGCGCATGCCGACGCCGCCTGCGCTTCGGGTGTCGAGCGTGTGCGCGTCAAGGCCTGGCTGATATCCATGGTCATGCTGATCGGCTTTTGCGCCGTCGGCGTGATTCTGTGGATAGGCGGGCACGACGTCATCGCCGGTCGCCTCACCGCCGGGCAGTTGTCGGCGTTCGTTTTTTACGCCGTCGTCGTGGCCAGCGGCGCCGGCACCGTGTCCGAGGTGTGGAGCGAGATACCGCGCGCCGCCGGCGCCACCGAGCGCCTGATGGAGTTGCTCGAGACGCAGCCCGATATCCGCGCGCCGGCCGCGGCCCTTGCGCTGCCGCCACGCCTGAGCGGCGCAATCCGGCTGGACAATATTTCCTTTGCTTATCCGAGCCGGCCCGATGTGCCGGCGCTCTCGGGCATAGGCCTTGAGGTCGCCCCCGGCGAGCGCGTCGCCCTGGTCGGGCCCTCGGGTTCGGGCAAGTCGACGCTGTTTGCGCTGTTGCTGCGTTTTTACGACCCGCAGTCTGGCCGCATCCTGCTCGACGGCACCGACATCGCACAGTGCGACCCGCGCGCGGTGCGCCGGCACATCGCGCTGGTGCCCCAGGATCCGGTGATCTTTGCCGCCAGCGTCAACGATAACGTGCGCTATGGCCGCCCCGAGGCCGGGCTCGATGAGGTGCGTGCGGCCTGCGAGGCCGCGCATGCCACCGAATTCATTTCACAGTTGCCGGACGGCTATGACACCAACCTGGGCGAGCGCGGCGTCAAGCTGTCCGGCGGGCAGCGCCAGCGCCTTTCCATCGCCCGCGCCATTCTTGCCAACCGCGAAATTTTGTTGCTCGACGAGGCCACCTCCAGTCTTGATGCCGAAAGCGAGCGTCTGGTGAGCGCCGCGCTTGACCGGCTTTCGCAAGGACGCGCCACGCTGGTCATCGCCCACCGACTTGCCACGGTGCAGCGCGCCGATCGCATTGTCGTGCTCGAGCACGGCCGCATACATTCCACCGGCAAGCATGCCCAACTGATGCGCGAGGACGGCCTGTATGCACATCTGGCGCGGCTGCAGTTCCTTGATATGCAGCAAGAGTTGGCCGGGGTGGCCGGGGCGGCGGCGTGAGGCTGCGTCGCATCGTCTGGCCGGCGCTGGCGGCGCTGGTCTTGTTCGTTGCCTCAGCGGCATCGGCGCAGGAGCCCCTGCGCATAGGTTCCAAGCGCTTTACCGAATCGTATGTGCTGGGCGAGGTGCTGCTGGCCGCGGTAAAGGGCAAGGCGCAGGCCGAGCACCGGCAGGGTTTGGGCAACACCGGCATTGTGTTTGCCGCCCTCAAAGCCGGTTCGATTGACCTCTACCCGGAATACGCCGGCACCGTTGCACGCGAAATTCTCAAGCTCAATGGCAGTCCGTCGCTTGCCGATATCAACCGCGGCCTGGCGCCGCTGGGCCTTGGCGCCGCGGTGCCGCTCGGCTTTAATAACAGTTATGCGCTGGCCATGCGCGACAGCGAGGCGGCGCGCCTGAACATCCGCAGCGTCGGCGATTTGCTTCGTCACCCGCAATTGCGCCTTGGCCTGTCGCAGGAATTCATCGGCCGCGCCGACGGCTGGCCCGGCCTGTCCGC
>CAMDRY010000071.1 GCA_945906975.1 Bordetella parapertussis
GCGACGCGACGCACGAGCGGATGGCGCACGATGGCCTCGCCTATGACCGACCCCTTGCCCGGCAGCACGCTTAGCACGCCCTTGGGCACGCCGGCGAGCGCGCATATCTTCGCCAGCTCCAGCGCCGCAAGCGGCGTGACTTCGGCCGGCTTGAGAATGACGGCGCAGCCGGCGGCCAGCGCCGGGGCGAGCTTTTGCGCCTCGCTGGCGATGGGCGAGTTCCACGGCGTGATGGCCGCGACCACGCCGAGCGGATCGTGCACGCTCATGCTGAGGTAGTCGCCGCGCGAGGGCGTGAGGGCTTCCTCCAGTGTTTCGCAGGCAGAGGCAAAAAATTGGAATGTGCCGGCGGCGCTGGCCACCAGCGCGCGTGTTTCGCTGATCGGCTTGCCGTTGTCCCGGCGTTGCAGTTGCGCCAGCGCCTCGCCGCGCTCGCGAATCAGCGCGGCGATGCGGTACAGGATGGCGGCGCGCTCGTGCGCCTTGATATCGCGCCAGTTCGGCCGCTGCCAGGCGGCGTGCGCGGCGGCTATGGCGGCGTTGACATCATCCAGACTTGCCGCGGCGAGTTCGGCCGTGACGCTGCCATCGGCCGGGTAGTGCGAGGCATAGACCTCGCCGCCACCGCGGCGCCATTCGCCGCCGATGTAAATCGGTTCTATCGCGCCCATGTTCAGTCCGCCCGTTTCAAATATTCCGCTTTAGATGACCTGCTTCAGATCACCTGTTTCAGATAACAACAGGTGCGACACGATTGCGTATCGCGCGAACAGCGCTGTAGGCGGTGAGTGCCGAGGTCTTGGGATTGTCCGGCAGCGGGTTGCCGGAAATCGTCAGGTCGAGTTCGCCAAAGGCGCCGCGCGCCTGCACGCGGTGAATGTTCTTGCTTACGCCCGGGTCGGCGATCAGCGTCGCGCGGGTTTTGTCAAAACCGAGGCCGGCGAGCGAAACGGTCGCCGCGACGTTGGCATTTTTCGGATACAGGCGCGCCGCTTCGCCGGCGCTGCCCTCAAACAGCACCGCTGGCGCGCTGAGCGTGGCAAGGTCGACAATTTTTTCGGCCGGCGTGCCCTGCCATCCGAGCGGCGGTTTTCGTCCGGTGTAAATCACCTCGTCCAGCCCGGCCACGCGCGCCGAGGCAATGGCGTCTATGGCGGCGATGGCGCCCGAAATCAGGCTTAACTGCGCGCCGCCCTTGCGCGCCGCTTTCTCCAGCAGTTCGACAATGCCCGGCTCGGCCAGCGAGCCGATAGACACCAGGATCACGTCTATGCCTTTTTCAAGCAAATGCGGTACATGCGTTTTCACCGCGGCATGGCCGGCACATTCGACGGCAAAATCGGGCATGGCATCGAGTTCATCGAGCGAGCAGATGGCCTTGCCGCTGTCGCCCAGTTCGCGCTGCAGCGAATCGCGCCGCGCCTCGACGTCCAGCACCCAGCGCATACGGATGGCCGCATCGCCCTGCAGGTGCCGCAACACCACCGAGCCTATGGCACCGGAGCCGATCAGAAGAACGTTACGCATGGGAGGCTGCCTTTTTAACGGGGGGGCCGGCGAAGGCCGTGGCGAAGGGGCCGATGGCCACCATGTCGATTTCGATCAGCGTCGGACCGCCGCGCGCCAGCGCTGTCGCCAGTGCGGCCGGTGCGGTGGCGAGGTCTTTTATCCGGGCAAAGGGCAGCGCGAGGGCGCCGGCGAGGGCTTCGAAGTCAGGGGTGTGCAGGTCGACGTACGCGCGCCGCCCGCCGTATTGGGCGTCCTGGATATTGCGGATGACGCCATAGCCGCGGTCGTTCATCAGCACCACCACCACGTCCGCCTTTTCCTGCACCAGCGTGGCGAGTTCGCCGATGTTGACCTGCAGCCCGCCGTCACCGACCAGGCACAGCGTCTTGCGGCCCTTCGCCGCGAGCGCCGCGCCCACGGCCATTTGCACGCCCTGGCCGATGCCGCCGCCCAGCGCGTGCACGCCGTCGCGCGGCCCGCTGAGCGGAAGGGCGCGGTTGCCCCAGGTGCTGTTTGAAACCGTCACATCACGCACCCAGACGAAATCCCTGCCCGCCACTTTTTGCAGCGCATCGACCAGCGCGTTGTAAGGCCCGAGTCCGTCGCGCACCACTTGGTGGGCGGCTTTACGTGTTTGGGCAAGGTCGGCCGCAAAGGCGGCGTCGATTCGCATCTTTCCCGCCAGCCGGTCGGCCAGACCGTTGAGCGCCGCCGCAGCATCGCCGCTGACAAAAAAATCGCTGCGGTAGCAGCGGTTCTCCGCCTGGGCATCACAGTCGATGCGGTACAGCGGTTGCGGCAGTTTGAGCTTGTAGGTCAGCGTTTCGTTGGAGCGCAAGCGCGAGCCGACCACCAGCATGGCATCGCAAGCGGCGTAGAATTTTTCTACCGGCGCATAAAGGTTGTATGCGCCCAGGGTCATCGCATGGTCCTCGGCGACAATGCCGCGGCCTTGCACGCTGGTGACGATGCCAAAGCCCATGTCGATCAGGCGCTGCACCGCCTTGCCGACGTGGCGCGCGCCGCCGCCCAGCCACAGCAGCGGGCGTTTGGCTTTGGCGAGCTTTTCTGCCAGAGCGTCCAGTGCGGCAGCGGTCGGCAGGCTTATGCCAATGGGCAGCGGCTCGAGATCGGCCGGCCAGTCGATGAGCGTTGCCTGGATGTCGATGGGAATCTCGACACTCACCGGACCGGCGGGCGCCGTCATGGCGACGCGCACCGCTTCCTTGAGGGTGGGCAGTGCGGTCTCGGCGCTCCAGACGCGCCACGCGCCTTTTGACACCGCGCCGAGCATGTTCATCTGGTCGCGCGCCTCGTGGATGTAGGCGAGCTTGCGGTCAAGGTAGGCGAGTTCGATCTGGCCGGTGAGGTGCAGCAGCGGTGTTCCCGCAGTCAGGGCCTCGACCATGGCGCCACAGGCGTTTCCGGCGGCGGTGCCGGTGCTGGTGATGCCGACACCCAGACCGCCGCTGACGCGCGCGTTGGCGTCAGCCATGTTAAGCGCGCCCGCCTCGCTGCGGGCCGGCACAAAGCGCATCTTGCCGCGGCGGTGAAAGGCGTCAAGGATGGGCATGTTGTGGATGGAAATCACCCCGAATGAGGTGCTCACGCCGCAGCGCTCAAGAAAGGCTGCGATGACTTCGCCGACGGTGACTTTTTGTTCAGGCATGTTTGTCCAATCCGCCGGATACATCCAGCGTGGTTCCGGTTGTGTAAGAGGAAAGAGGCGAGGCGAGGAACAGTATGGCTTGCGCCGCCTCGATGGGGCGCCCGAGGCGGCCCAGTGGAATGCCCTTGGCGCGCGCCAGTTCGGCGGTCCATTCCTCCCAGCTTTGCCCCGGCTTGGCCTGGTCGCGGTAGCGGCGGCGCCACTGTCCGGATTCCACCAGCCCGAGCAGCAGCGAGTTGACGCGTATTTTTTTCGGCGCGAGTTCCATGCCGAGCGAATGCGACAGGTTGAGCACGCCGGCGCGCGCCGCCGAGGTGGCGACCATGTGCGGCTCCGGCTGCGCCGCCAGCAGCGAGTTGACGCACACCACCGCGGCACAAGGCGATTTTTCCAGCATCGCCATGAATGCGCGCAGCGGGCGGATCACGCTGAAAAATTTCAGGTCTAGCTCTTCACGCCACTCGGCGTCACCGGTGTCGGCAAAGCGCGACACGCGGCCCTGCCCGGCGTTGTTGACGAGCACGTCGGTGGCGCCAAAGCGCTGTGCCACCGCAGCGGCGAATTGTTCCGTGTCGGCGGCGTCAAGCACATCGCAGCGTGCTGCCAGCAGGTCTGCTTGCGGGAATTCGGTGCGAAGCGCGCGCTCGGCCGCGGCCAGTCGCGCTTCATCGCGTCCGCAAAAGGCCACACGCATGCCGCTGCCCAGCATCAGGCGCACCGTTTCAAGGCCGATGCCCGACGAGCCGCCGGTGACCACGCCGGTGCGTTGTTCCAGTTGGTATGACAGGGTGCTCATGCGGCCACCTCGGTTGGACGGTAATTGAGGCGGTGCGACAGTTGCGCGGCTCCCGCCAGCACGCGCCGCACCAGCTTGTCGCGCAGCTTGGGCTCGATCGCCGATTGCGGCACGGAGAGGCTGATCGCCGCGACGACCCTGCCCTGACCGTCGCGAACCGGCGCGGCGATGGCCGAAATGCCGCGCTCGAAGTAGGACTCACTCACGGCGTAGCCGCGTTCGCGGTCCGCGGCGAGTATTTTTTTCAACTCAGCCAGGTTTTTCGGCGTTTGCGGCGTGTGCGCGGGAAGGCGCGGCTCCGGGTATAGCGCACGCAGTGCCTCGTCGTTCATGTCGGCCAGAAACATCCGCCCGAGTACCGTCGCATGCGCCGGCATGCGCGTTCCGACCTGCACGTTGCTGGCAAAGGTCGAGACAACGCTGGCACGCACTACGAACACGACATCGCGTCCGTCGCGGGTGGCGAGCTGCGCGGCGTAACCGGTGTCATCACGCAAGGCCTCGATGAGCGGCCGCGCCATATCGCTGATTTCCAGTGATGCGATGTATTCAAAGCCGAGGCGCAGCACGGCCGGCCCAAGCCGGTACACGCCTTCGCTGCGCTCGATAAAGCCGAGCAGCTCCAGCGTCTGGATAATACGAAACACCGTCGAGCGCGGCACATCCAGTTCGCGCGCGATGTCGGGCGCCGACCAACTGGTGTGCTGGCGGTCAAAAAGCTGCAGCAGGCGCAGGCCGCGCTCCAGTCCGGGTACGGTATAGCGCTCGTCGGCCATGTCAGGCGCCTAGCAGCAAGGGGTTCACCAGTTCGGGTGAGTCTATGTAGGACGCGTGCCCGAGTCCGGGCAGCGAGTGGTAGTCCGCGCGGGCGAATTCTGCGGCGATGAGGCGGCAAGCTTTTTCCGGCGTGATGCGGTCTTCGCTGCCGCAGGCCACCAGCACCGGGCCCGGGTAGCGCTTGGCATCTTCGGTCAGGTCGCCGGCTGCGAGCATGCGCGCGGCCTGGGCGTAAGCACTGGTGTGCAACTGACTGCTGTTCCAGATGACCAGCGCACGCGCATCGTCCGAGGCGTTCGGCCCGAGCAGGGCGGGGCCGCGCTGCCTGGCGTGTTCGAGCGGCCCGAGCCGTTCCATCAGCGCGAGGCGCTCATCGAGTTTTTGCCGGCGCAACTCAGGCGGTGCGTTGCGATAGCCGCGCGCCGGGTTGAGCAGCACCAGGCGTTCCACCTGGTCGGCGTGGCGCGCGGCATAAGCGCAGGCGACCAAGGCGCCCAGCGAATGGCCGACCAGGGTGAGGCGCGTCACGTCTAGCCCTTCGAGCAGGCTGGCAAGCGCGGCGGCGTAGTCCGCCGCGGCGGGCTCACTCGCGGTCAGCGCCGTACTCCGGCCGTAACCGGGTGCATCCCAGGCGATGACGCGGTGTGTTTGTCCCAGCGCGGCGAGCTGATGCAGCCAGGAACCCGAACCCGAGCCGATGCCGTGCAGCAGCACCAGCACCGGCATGTTTGCGCCACCCGCTTCGCGCCATGATGGCGCGGCGCTGGGCGCCGGCAGGCTGCGCACCGGATAGCGCACTTCCAGCGCGGCCAGCGCGGCGGGCAGGGTCGGAGCGAAAGGGGTTTCAGCCACGAGCCGTCTCAAGCACGCTTTATTTTTGCCAGCGGGTGATCGGGCGGATAGCTTGGTGTGACCGGCTTGGGCGCACCCAGCATGACGCACATCAGCGCGTCCTCGTCGCCGATATTGATCTCGCCGCGATAAACGCCCGGCGGCACTGAGATCAGGTCGCGGTCGCCCAGCACCGATTCCCAGCGTTCGCCGTCTTTCTCGCAGATCACCTTCATCTTGCCGCGGATGAGGAAAAACACCTCTTCGACGTCGGTGTGCAGGTGCATGGGGCCTTCGTGCCCGGCCGGGATCACCATGGTGGAGAAGGTGAAATGCTCGGAGGGCACGGTGTTCGAATCGGTGGCGACGCCGGTTCCGCCGGTGCCGACATAGCGCATTTGCGCGCGACGGTATTTCGGGTCAAAGTCGGCCTGGAACTTGAGCGCATCCCAGTCGTAGCGGCGCGTCTGGTAGCGTGCCACGCGCGATTCCAGCCATTGCGCGAAGGTCTGGTCTGCGCGCCGATCCATCGAGGATGCTTGCAGTGTTTGTGGTGCGGCGTCGCCCATGGTGTTCTCCTTAATTTTCATTTGTCATGTATTTCATTGGTCATGTGTCGTGTGTCATGTGTCATTGGTCATGTGTCATTGCTTATGCGTCATTGCGTCAATTCATCACAAAGCCGCCGTTGACCGGCAGCAGCTGCCCGGTAACAAAGCTTGCGGCATCGGATAACAGGAACATCACGGCGCCGCAGACATCATCCGGATGCTGCGCGCGGTTGATTGAGCGGCCGTTGACATACAGTTCATGCCGATCGGCCGGTACGTATTCGGTCGCCTCGACCAGAGTCAGGCCGGGGGCGACGCAATTGACGGCGATGCCGTGTGCGCCCAGTTCGCGCGACATCGAGCGCGACATCGATATGATCGCTCCCTTGCTTGCGACGTAATGCATCAAGCGCGGCGCACCCCATAGCGCGGTGTCCGAGGCGATGTTCACGACCTTGCCTTGCCCGGACTGTTTTAGCCAGGGTAGCGCCGCGCGGGTGGCAAGCCAGGTGCCGCGCACATTCACCGTCATGACCCGGTCCCAGGTGGCGATGTCGATGTCCTCCATCGTCTTTCCACCTATGCCGGTGGCGATGGCGCCGTTGTTGACGAGGCCGTCAAGGCCGCCCAACGCCGCGGCGCAGGCGGACAGGCATGCCTCTATGGACTCGGGCGAGCCAAGGTCGACGTGGGCGAAGTGCGCGCCGGTCTCCTTTGCCGTTTCGCGCCCGCGCTCTTCAAGGATATCGGCGATGGCGACGTGTGCGCCGGCGGCGATGGCCGCTTCGGCGAAGGCGCGGCCAAGGCCGCGGGCACCGCCGGTGACGACGATTTTTTTATTTTTCAGCAGCATGCGTATCGTTGATTTCAGACGGTGGTGGCGGATGGTTTTGCCACGGCGTCGAGTGCGGCCAGCTGTGCCTCGGCTTTTTGTTCGAACATGCGGCGCACGCGCGCCATGCCGGTGTCGTGCTGGTAGAGGAACTCGTTCTGCCGCGCGTTGGGCGCGAGGTTCTCCAGCACGACGTGATCCTGTTCCAGCACCTCCCAGTGCAGGCCCTCGAGGCGGTTGCGGTACAAAAAGCGCCAGGTGTCGCGCTGCCAGCCGCTGAGCTTGCGGCAGCGCCAGAAAAACACCTGCACATGGTTTTCGTCTATGGGCGTGGCATAGCCGATGATGTAGAAGGAGCCGCCCGGACCGTGTTTTTTCTGGTAGGGAATGGACAGGCGCATCCACATGCTGCCGGTGTCGGCCAGCTCCACCCAGTCGAAATTGACTTCGCGCTGGCCGATTTTCTCGAACAGGATGCCGTGCGCTGTTTTCTTGACGCGCATTTCCGCCTGCTTGTCGCCCATCGCCATGGAGTGGGAGCGGGCGTGCAGGTAGGCGCCGTGCATCGGGTCCATGACGTTGTCAACGGCGTACTGGTGGTTGCATTCCCACATCGCCGTGCAGAGCATCGAGGCCCAGTCATCCGAGGCAAGCTGTTCGGGCAGTTCCAGCGGCGAGGGTTCGCTGTGCAGCGCATCGCCGAACCAGACGAAAATACCGCCGCGCGTTTCCTGCACCGGATAGTGCTTGAGGCATTGCTGGCCCTCGAGCGGACAGGCCTTTACCGCCGGGACGTTTGTCACCGTGCCGCTGCCGTTTATTTCGATGCCGTGGTACCAGCAGGCGACGCGGTCGCCCAGGTTCCAGCCCAGCGACAGGCGCGCGCCGCGGTGGGGGCAGCGGTCTTCAATGGCGTGCAGCTTGCCGTCCTTGTCGCGCCACAGCACGATGTTCTCACCCAGGCGCGTGATGCCCAGCGGCGCCGCGTGCAGTCGCCATGAGGGCAGCACCGGGTACCAGTAATTGCGCAGGCCGGTGGCGAGCAGCGCCCCGACGCGTTCCTTGATCGCTTCAGTCATGCCCTTCTCCCAGATTGGAGGCGTTGAATGGATGCTTGCTCATGCCTTGTCCGTGGCGGTGTCAAACGGGGTCAAATCGTCTGGTGCTGCGCGCGCGGTACCCAGTGCAGCACGCGGCGCTCGGCCAGCACCACCGCGCCATAGGCGGCGATGCCGATGATGGTGAGCATGATGATGGCGACGAACACCATCGCCGTATTGCCCTGGCCCTCGCCAAAGGTGAGCAGGTAGCCAAGGCCCATATTGCCGCCGACCAGTTCGCCGACTACGACGCCGATCACCGCCAGTGTCGCGCCGATGCGCAGGCCCGAGAACAAGGGCGGCAGTGTCGTCGGGTATTCGATCATGCTGAAGATCTGCCAGCGTGAGGCCGAGAACGAGCGCCCGAGGTTGACCAGGTCCGGGTCGACGGCGCGGATCGCCGTCAGTACGTTGACCATCACCGGGAAAAACACGATCAGGATGGCGACAAGGATCTTGGGGTAGACGGTGAAGCCCATCCACATCACGAACAGTGGCGCGAACGCCACCTTGGGTGCGATCTGCAGCGCCAGCAGGTAGGGCGAGAGCACCAGCTCGGTCTTGGGGGAAATGCCAAGGGCAAAGCCGATGAGTACGCCCAGCAGCGAGCCGAGCACAAAGCCCACCACCACTTCGAGGGCGGTGATGCCGGTATGGAACATCAGCTTTTCGCTGCCAAGCATGCGCAGGAATTCGCCCCACACCTTGGTGGGTGGGGGCAGAATGAATTCGGGTACGCCGGCGAGGCCCGGCAGCCATTGCCAGGCGGCCAGAAATACCAGCAGCACAGCCGCGCTGGCCATGATCATGCCGCTGCTGAAATTGCTGCGTGTGCTCATGAGTGGTCCTTGCCGCCTTGCCTGTTGTGATTGGTTATTGCACGAACTGGTTGGTGTAAAGTTCGGCGATCGGTGCCTCCTTGGGCACGATGCCTTCCTTGACGTAAAACTTCTGCACGATGGCAAGGCGCTCCGGGTCCATCGCCCCTATGGTTTTCTGGCCCGGATAGACGTAGGTGTTGTAAAGCGTGAACACCTCTTCGATGTAGGCTTCCTTACCCTTGAGCGAGGGCACCGCGCCGACGTAGGCGATGGCGGCGGATTTTGGATCCTTCATGATGTCTTGCATGCCCTTCAGTGTGGCGCGCACCAGTTTCTTGATCAGTTCGGGTCTTTTCTGGATGGTTTCATCCGAGGCCAGAATGGCCTGCGCCATGCTCTTGAAGTAATCGTCGGATGAGTAGATCTTGATCTTGGCCGCCGGATCTTTGTTGACGAGGGCGATCCAGTCGGGCACCGAGGCCATGGCGTCGGCCTTGCCGGCGGCAAAGAGCTGCCACACGCCGGCCGGGCCCGCCGCCTGCGCGTCCACATCGTTTTTGGAAAGGCCTGCGGTGGCGAGCATGCCAAGCAGCGAGTAAAAAGTGGTGTCCTGATAGGCCATGGTGGTGACGGTGCGGCCCTTGAGGTCCTTTGGGCCGTTGATGCCTTTGCCGTCGCGAACCACCAGTTGGGTCAGCGATTTTCCGCCCAGCACGGCGACGGCCTTGACCGGCACGCCTTGCGCGCGCGCGATGATGGAGGTGTCGCCGATGGCGCCGCCGATGAGCGCGTTGCCGGCGCCAATCTGCTTGGCCACATCAACGCCGCCCTTGGCCGAAACAAAGCTGACCTTGAGGCCCTCCGCGGCGTAATAGCCGCGCGCCTGCGCAACCATCCACGGACCGAAGGCCGGCAATGTTGCCGGGGCGGGCAGCAGATAGGTGATCTCCTCGAGGTTCTGCGCTTTTGCGCCAAGGCTGAGTGCAAGGCCCACGGCCAACCCGGACGCGCAGGCGGCGGTGCGGAGGAAACGGCGTTTGTTCATGGTGTGCACTCCTGTGGGTTTCATCATTCCGGGTGGGCAAAGGATTAGATTTGTCCGGCGGTTTCGGGCTCGCCGATATGCAGCAGTTCCATCAGGCGCGCGACGTAGACGCCGACCTGGGGATGGCGGCGCCGCAGCATCGGATTGTCGCGATGCGGGATGTCGACGGTGATCTCTTCAATGATGGTGCCGGGCCGGCGGCTCATCACCAGCACGCGGTCCGACAGCGCAATGGATTCGACCAGGTCGTGGGTGATGAACAAAGCGGTCTTTTTTTCCGCGGCCAGGGTTTGCGCGAGGTCTTGCTGCAGAATCATTTTTGTCTGCGCGTCGAGGGCCGAGAAAGGCTCATCCATCAGCAGCACCAGCGGATCGACGGCCAGTGTGCGCGCGAGCGCCGCGCGCTGGCGCATGCCGCCGGAGAGCTGGTGGGGGAAATGGTTTTCGAAGCCGCCCAGGTGGCATTTGGTGATCAGGCGGAGGGCTTTTTCGCGTCTTTCGGCGCGTCCCGCGCCCTGGATTTCCAGGCCGAGTTCGACGTTCTGGCGAATGCTGCGCCAAGGCAGCAGCAAGTCCTTTTGCAGCATGAAGGCGACCTGGCGGTTGGGGCCGTCGACCTGCCTGCCGTCGACGTAGACCGAGCCTTCGCTGGGCAGGTACAGGCCGGAGCCCATGTTGAGCAGCGTGGACTTGCCGCAGCCGGAGGGGCCGATCAGCGACACCACCTCGCCCTCACGGATGGCCAGATTGACGTCCTTGACCGCGGTGACAACTTCGCCGCCGCGAGCGGAACCGAAAATCTTGGTGACGGCGTTGAATTCGATGCGGATGGCGGCGTTGTTCATGCGTTCTTATTCTTTGCCCAGTTGCCGCATCACCGCCTGGAAGCTCGCCTCCGTCCAGGCCGCGCCGTCGGGCGCATGGCCGCCCAACTCGTTGAGTTTGGCGACCACAGCGGGCAGCGCCTCGATGCCGGCGACAAACACCTGCTCCAGCAGGTCGCCGAGTTGGTTTTCAAACGGGGTGGGTGGTGCTGCGCGGTTTTGCCAGATCATGTTCTTGATCTGCTCGACCTTCTCGATCGAGCCTTTGTGCGAGTCCGGGCTGATTGAGGACGGTTGCAGGTAGGGGTTGTGGTCCATGTTCATTCCACCTTGATCAAAATGCGGTCGCCCTCGACGCGCAGGGGGTAGACTTTAAGG